>DAOTUI010000218.1:0-27635 GCA_034437035.1 Chloroflexaceae bacterium | reverse complement strand
CTTAAAAACCGTTGGGGGCAACCCCGTACGGGTTCGAGTCCCGTCTCCGGCACCAGCATTGGAATGCCTTAAAACGCCGCTGTGATGGTCACGTTGATCGTCGCAGCGGCGTTTTGTGTAGCCAATCAGGTAGCCAGAGTTGGGCGATCCGTGGGTGTTCCTTCAGGTGGGTCAGGCAGGCGTCACTATCGGGCGGATGCAGCACGCACGGGTGGCGCTTGCCGGGGAAGCGGAGTACACGCCTGTTCTACAGGGGAGAGGTCGCTGCGGTGCGGAGCGCAGCATGCCTGACCCGCACGGCCTGCCAAACCTGGTCGCCGAGGTTGGGCGGGTGGACTGGCATGGGAAAAGCTCCGTGATCGGGTAGCGGGTGAGGTTTCAGAACGTTGGTTTTATTCTGGCGCGCCAGAACGACCTGCTCCAGCTTATCGGTAGGCCGATGAAGGCTCCCGCTGCCCATTTGCCGGTCATAACTGCCGAAGACACAGGTCGGGATACCCACGGAGAGAAAAGAGAGAAATGAGCAACCGTCGCTGTTGATACCACCGCCGTGGTGTGCCGGTCACGGCTGCTACGGCATCACCATCGGGCAGGTGGGGGGCGGGCCGGGTTCGATGACCACCTCTGCGCCGACATCGAGCATGCCGAGGAACTGCCCCATCACGCGCTGGCTGTCGTCGTGGGCGCGCTGCATGATGCCGTCTTCGCAAGCGGCGCGGAAGATCTCCTCCTCGGCGGCCTGGCGGGCCTGGGTCTCGAGGTCTTTGTTGGCTCCGGCCAGCAATCCCTGCTGACGATCATAGACTCGCGTCTTCTCATTGTCCAGCGTGACATCAAAGACTTCCGCCTGGGGCAGGCGCACCGTGACCGTCGTGCCGTCGGGGGAGAGCGTTACATCCTCCTCGGTCAGTTTGCTCAGATCGATCCCGGCCAGCACGCGCCCGTGCGCAATCAGCAGCAGACGGTCGCCGAACAGCACATCCTCAAACGCATTGCCCTCAATCCCCGCCTCGATGACCTTCTCGACCGTGTAGGCGGTGGTCTCCAGACGGTTCAACTCCTGCACGCGCCGGATCACTGCGGCGGTATTCACCCGCAGGGTCGGCGTGGGCGAGGCGATCATCACGGGGATATCCGGCATCCCCCCCGCGAAGGGCGCGGTGACACTGCTGACCGCATCGCGCAGGAAGAAGAGCACGATCAGCAACGTGACGACGCCACCCAGCACCAGGTAGAGCGTGGCCTGCGCACAGCCACCCCCGCTGCGGTGGTTGGCGCGGGGCCGGGGCAGACTGACCGGCCGCTCCAGGCCGTGGGGCGCGTAGTAGTCATCGTCGAAGCCGTCATCGTCCATAAAGTTATCGAGGTCATCATCAACCTCTTCGCCCCGGGCCTTGCGCAGTTGGCGCTCCATGATGGTTTCGCGCCGCCGCCGGGGAGGGCCATCATCGTCAAAATCGGTATATCTTCGCGGCATATCTCTTTCCGTTAGGTAGATCTTAATTCCTATTTCTAAAGCAACGCCATTTACGCGGTACGGCTGTTCCGGCCCGGTAAAAGACCAGAACGCCGGCTTCGCCTGCGGCAGCATGGTACTTGTTCAATCTTTTTCAGAAGAATGTTGCGCAAAGCGCAACATTTTTCTGAAAAAGGATAGAATCCTCCGCCCTGCTGAAGGCAATATCGCCTCCAAACGTGCGAACGCGCAACTTATGTAAAATTCAGAGCAGCACAATCGTCAGGATCGTCAGAGATGCCGGTTACAACTTCACTCCGGTGTGAACCGCAACTGCCCCCAAGCTGAACCGTTTGTACTGCACATACTGCCAGCCGGCCTCGCGCATGATCTGCGCCAGTTCGGGTGGCGCAGGAAAGAGCCGCGCCGACTGCGGCAGGTAGGTGTAGGCCCGGCGATCACTGCCCAGGGCCAGACCAACCAGGGGAACCACCTGCTCAAAGTAGAAGCGGTGCCCCAGGCGCAGCAGCGGGTTGTGCGGGCGGGCCACTTCCAGGCAGGCGACCACGCCACCGGGCCGGGCGATGCGCCACATCTCGCGGAACGCCATATCAATATCGGTGACATTGCGCATCGTAAACCCGGTTGTGATCGAGTCGAAGGTATCGTCGGGGAAGGGCAGGCGCAGGGCATCACCACCCACAAAGTTCATACGATAGGCGTGGGCCGATGAGCTGTTGCGGGCGGACGTCTCCAGCTTAGACCAACCGGCGCGCATCATCGGCAGGCAGAAATCCACCCCCACGGCGATCCCATCGGGCATCCAGGCTGCCAGGAGCGGCAGGAAATCCCCCGTCCCGGTGCCCACATCCAGCGCGCGCCCATCAGTGGGCGGCGCAACCGCATTCACGGCATGCTGCCGCCAGCCCTGGTCTTGCCCGAAAGTCATAGCCCGATTGACCCGGTCATAGCCGGGAGCGATGCGGGCAAACATGCGCTCAACATAGGTTGCTTTTTCTTCAGGTGGTGGGAGAACACTCATCGTATACCTCAAATAGGCGGCAGCATGGCTCCCGCACTCCAAAGTGATTTTGGCGGCAGCATGGCTCCCGCACTCCACAACGTTTATGGCTGATTCATCTCGTAGATCAGGCGCAGCCCTGCGAGCGTAAGCAGCGGCTCGACAATCGTAATCGCATCGGTTTCGTAGGCGATCACTTCGGCCAACCCGCCGGTGGCGATCACCTCGCATGGTGTACCCAGTTCCTGCTGCATGCGGCGCACCAGACCTTCGATCAGCCCGGCATACCCCAGGATCAGCCCCGACTGCATGTAGTGGACCGTATTCTTCCCGATCACACTCGGCGGGCGGACCAGTTCGATCTGAAAGAGGCGGGCCGCCGCGCGGGTCAGGGCGTCGGCGCTGATCCCGATGCCCGGCGCAATCGCCCCACCGATATAGATGCCGTCCGCCGTCACTACGTCCATCGCGGTAGCCGTGCCGAGCGCAATCGAGATCACCGGGCCACCCGAGCGGCGGTAAGCGGCCAGACCGTTAGCGATCCGGTCGGAGCCAAGTTCGTGGGGCGCATCGATCTGATACTGTAAACCGGTCTGTATGTTCGAACTGACGATAACCGGCTCAACACCCAGGTAGTGCTGGGCCATCTCCCGAAACTGCCCGGTGAGGGGCGGCACCACACAGGAGATAACGCAGCCATTCACCCCGGTCACTTCCAGCCCGGCCATCTTGAAGAGGTTGTAAACCAGTACCGCATACTCGTCGGCCAGCTTGAGCCGCTCGGTGACGACCCGCCAGTGATGCACCAGACGTACACCTTCGTAGACGCCCATTTTGATGTTTGTGTTGCCAATATCAATCGCAAGCAGCATATGATTATATGTAGGTTTATGTTCAGGACGAAGAAACGACCGGCGATCCGTACCTTTATCGGCGGACGCACAGCAGCGCGTCTTTACCGGCACAACCTACCACGAGAAGGGTAGACACAGGGCTACTCCTGAAACCATTTGCGCAACTCGCCTTGGTTGCGCGCTGCTCCCAAGGCCACCATCAACTTGATGCGGGCCTTCAGTCCATTCAGGTTGTTGACCAGCAGCACGCCCAGCCGCTGCAGATCATGAAAGGCGCCCACATAGCCGTGGGTATCGCCCAGGCTGCCGGCAGCGCAGCGGGTTGTAATCGCCACCACCGTGCGGCGCGAAATCGCCTCGTTGATCGCCGGCAGCCACCACGGTGGGACGCGTCCGCTCCCGAAAGCCTCGATCACGATCCCGGCGACACCATCCTCGATACTGTGACGTAGCAGCCGGTCATCCGCGCCCTGGGTGATGCGGATCAGATCGACCATCTCTTCCAGGCGTGAGCAGGGAATATGCGGATGTTGCGCCGTCCGATGATTAAGCCGGATGCGCTCGGGTTCGATCCGACCCAGCGGCCCGGTGCCGGGTGCCTGGAATGCGCTGGTAGACTGCGAGTGAACTTTCTGGACCTCGCCGGCGGCGAAAATCTCATCGCCGAAGACCAGCAGCACCCCCAGTTCACGCGCCTCGGGCGTGACGGCAACGCGGATAGCGCCGGCCAGATTGCTGACCCCATCATAGCCGGGACTGTTGGCCGCCCGCATGGAACTGGTCATCACCACCGGCTTGTGGGTCTTCAGGGTCAGATCGAGCAGGTAGGCCGTTTCTTCCAGGGTATCGGTGCCATGCGTAATCACAACGCTATCGACATCCGGGCCAAGCAACACCGACTCGATGCGGTGCGCCAATTCCAGACCGTTTGTCGGGGTGAAGTGACTACTCGGCAGGTTGGAAAACTCCTCAAAAGTAAGATTAATACCATCACGCGGTAACAGCGCCAGAAAATCATCCCCCTTGACCGACGGCACCGCGCCACCAACCATGGGGCCATTCTTCATCGTAATCGTACCACCCGTTGTGACAACAACAACTCGTTTCATAATGCTTTCCTTCATGGCCTGCGCGCAACCCAGGCGATGCGCTGTGTCGTGTCGCCGGGGGAGTCAAAAGTGAAACAGTCATACGCCGCCTCAACCGCCAGGCCGGCATGCTCGATCAGCGCGGCAACCGTCTCGCCGGGATAGCCCCGCTCGCTATGGATTTCGTCAAAGCGCGTGTAGCCTACCGTATCATTGCCGATAAACCCGGTAAGCTGCATCATCGAGACGGCACTGGCGGAATCAAACCGGCTCTGACTAACCTGCGTGTAGCCACTCTGTTCATGCACTTCGCAGGTGCCCCAGTCATGTTCCAGAAAGTAACGGGTGTTCATATCGCCGATAAACAGGCCCCCGGGCGCCAGTGCATAGGCGACTGAGCGAAAAGCGGCAGCCAGATCATCCTCGGTCAGCAGATAGTTGAGACTATCATAGGTACATGTGACCAGGTCGTAGCCTGCGGGCGGCACGCCGGCCGCGACATCCCGCATGTCGCCATGCAGCAGCGTCAATGTCCCCGACAGTTCCGCCCCGGCAAGTTTAGCCCGGGCCTGGGCCAGCATCGCCTCGGAGGCATCGATACCCGTCACCTGCCATCCCTCGCCCGCCATGAGTAGACCCAGGGTTCCTGTGCCGCAGGCCAGATCAAGCATGCGTTGCCCGTTGACCGGATGGCGTTGCATCAGTTGTTCAAGGTATTGCGCAATCAGAAGCGCAAAACGTACCTGTCCGCTGACGTCGTAGACCGCTGCGTACCTGTTATAAATCATAGCTGTTATTGTACCATGCGCTGCCGCGCTACGGGGAACGCTGTCCGGGGCGAAGGTCGTGGGCGGCTCAGGGCAACTGAGCCAGCCGAAATTCGGCGCGCTCGCGCCAGACCGAAGCGGGAGCCAGATCGGCCGCGCGCACCAGGGCATTACGCGCCGCCGCGCGCTCGCCCATGTCCGCCAGCGCACTGCCCAGGTAGAAGGCGGCATCGGCGGCCGGGTTGTAGCGCAGAGCGGTGCGGGCGGCTTCCACCGCTCCGGGAGTCTCGCCACAGTAGTAGCGACTGGCGGCCAGCACGGTCCAGGCAGTGGCATCTTCCGGTCGTTCGCGCGTGGCGATCTCGGCGGCGGGCAACCCGCTCAGGCAGAGTTCGTAGGTAGTGCTCAGGTGAAAGCGGGCGGTCAGCAGGGCGTAGCGTCCGCGCTGCTCCGGGGTTGCCTGGCTCAGGGCGCGGCGATACTCGTCGCCGGCTTTCACATAATCGCGCTGCGCAGCATACCAGTTGGCCCACGCCAGATGGGTATCCGGGTCCGCCGGGGCGAGGGTGGTGATGGTATCGATCTGATCGCGGGCGGCCACGGTATCTTCCTGCGCGATGTAGATCAGGGCCAGCAGGGTACGCGCGCGCGAGTCATCGGGGTGGGCGGCAATCAGTTCTTCCAGGCGGGACTGACCGGCGCCGGTGTCACCCGCGCGCCAGCGAGTGTAGGCGGCATAGGCGGCGGCGGCGCGGGCATTGGGGCTGTCGGGTTCGACCTGGGCAAAGTGGGCCTCAGCCAGCGCAAAGAGGTTGCGCTCAAGATAGAGTTGCCCCAGCAGTTGTGGGCGCGTGGTGGCATCAGTTTGCAGCACTGCCAGCAACTCCGCCGTGTCCACATTTTTGTCGGGGAGCAGCGGCGCAAGGAAGGGCGGGGTCTGCGCGGTTTCCGGGAGGATACGCGGGGCAGCCGTGTGCTGCCGCTCCAACGCATTGCGGACGGCTTCGGGGTCACTTGCAGCGCGCAGCAGTGCCAGTCGGTAGTCCACAAAGGCATGCCAGTCGGACGGGAGGGCCGGGCTGCGGGCGGCACGGTAGTGAATCTCTGCCACGGCATAGTCGCTTCGGCGCAGTGCCTGCTCGGCCTGCAACAGATGGCGGTACTCGCTCAACCGCGCGTTCTCCGGCAGCATTGCCCAGAGTTCGGTGGCACGTCCCAGTTTATCGCGCCGATCCAGCACATACCCCAGGTAGAGTAGCCGCAGTTCATGCGCTTCTTTTGGCAGATCGGGGCCCAGGGCACTCCAGAGGGCGCGCTCGGCCAGATCATACTCACCACGTACCGTCCGCACCATACCCACGCGCAGGGTCAACTCGGCGTTGTCATACTCCGACTGGAGGGCGGTATAGCCACGCAGTGCCGCGTAATACCGGCCGGTCTGGAAGTGCTGGTCGGCCTGGCGCAGACCATCGCGCATATCCGGCTGAAATACCAGGCGAGCCGCCTGCGCCGGCAGCACAAGCACAACCAGCATCTGCAGCAGCGCGATCAGGCGGGAGAGGTGACGGCGGGCCGGGACAACCCGGCGTTTGAGTGCAGCAAAACGGTTCATACTGAAATAATGTGCGTCTATCTTCTATATCTACAGACTCTTGTCGCTGCAAACGTGTTGCGGACGCGCAGATGCGCGTCCCTACCATGTGCTGACCCACGTCTTTCCCGGCCGGCCGGCGGACGCGCAGATGCGCGTCCCTACCATATACCGAAGCGCGTCCCTATCAGCACGGGTTGTTGCGTCAGCGTCCGCCGTCGTTGCGAGGGCGTAGCATCCAGAGGATCGCCGCCAGTGCGCCCCACCAGGCGCGCTGGGCTTCCTTCTCCAGGCCGCGGGTGCGCAGTTGCACCCCGCCCAGGAAGAGGCCGGTCGCAACAATCCCGCCGGCCAGGCGGTCGGTTGAGCGTTCGACGCGCCGGATACCGCGCTCCAGTCGCCCAAAGTCCGAGCGCATCTGCAACTCGCCGCGATTGGCCGATTTGTAATACTCGTCCATCTGGCGCGGCAGGGTGATCAGGATCTGCCCCAGTTCGCGCAGTTCCTTCTGCACATACCCCAGCCAGTCGCCATCGCGCTGTTCACGCTCCAGCAACTGGCGGGCAAAAGGTTGCAGCGACTCAAACAGATTGATATCCGGCTCGATCTCGGTTGCCAGCCCGCCGACCATGCTCATGGCGCGCCCCAGATAGAGCAGATCCTGCGGGATCTGAAAGGGCAGGTCATAGATGATCTCCTGGGTCTCACCGAAGATCGCCTCAACATCCATGTTGTTGAGTTCGCGCACCGTGCGGTTGTAGGAGTAGCGCAGCATCACCTCAATCGCGCGCACGACGGGGCGTTTGTCGGCTCCAGGCAGGATCATATTCAGGTTATCCAGTGCTTCAACGATCCGCTCGGCATCATTGGTTGCCAGCCCCAGCACGCCGTTGCGCACACTCTCCATCGTCCGCGGCGGCAGATTCCCGACCATTCCAAAGTCGATAAAGATCAGGGTAAAGGGCGTTCCCGGGGGCTCTTTGCCATTGCTCGAAGGCTCGCCCTGCTCCGAAGGGGGCGTGTGGCCGTTGGTGTAGGCAGAGAGCGGCAGCGTCGGCTCGACCCGCACAAACAGATTTCCCGGATGTGGATCGGCGTGGAAAAAGCCATCGATAAAGAACTGCTTGAGATAGGTCTGGTTGAGCCGCTCGGCCACTTCATGCAGGCTGACCCCCGCCGCTTGAAGCGCAGCCAGATCGTTGATCTTGACCCCGCTAATGCGCTCCATCACCATCACGCGGCGGGTGGTCATCTCAAAAATGGGCTGGGGTACATAGATTCCCGGGACATCGGCGAAGTTGGCGCGGAACAACTCGGCACTGCGCGCCTCCTGCACATAGTCGAGTTCGCGGCGCAATACTTTGGAGAATTCTTCCAGCAGCGCATCCAGCCGAGCGCGGCGGCGGATGGGGCCATAGTTTTTGATCATCCGCACAACCAGCGCCACCGCGCTGAGGTCAATTTCGATAATCTCCTCGATATACGGGCGCTGAACTTTGACCGCTACTTCGCGCCCATCGCGCAGGGTGGCAAAGTGAACCTGGCCCAGCGAAGCTGCGGCAACCGCTTCCGGGTCAAAGCGCAGGAACAGCTCACTGGGGGGCGCGCCCATCTCCTCGATAATGCGCTCCAGCGCCTGGTCCGCCGGGGCAGGGGGCACCTCGTCCTGCAGGCCGGCCAGTTCATGACGCACTGCATCCGGGATGATATCGGCGCGCGAGCTGAGGAACTGCCCCAGTTTGATATGCACCCCGCCCATCCGCAGGGCAAGCCGGCGGAAACGTCGGGCAATACTCACCCAGCGCTGGGTAGAGGTACGCCGCACATACCAGCGGAACAGGGTAAAGCGTACGAGAAAGATATCCCAGAAATAAATATGGACAATCGCCCCGAAAAAGAACCACCAGACGCGTACGAAACGCTCACGTGGATGGAACTTGGGCGGCTGACTGGGCCGCGTGACCGAGGGGCGTTCAGTGGGTTTTGAGTCAATAACTGTTTGCACAGATCCTCACCACATGACTACCGCGTACATTCTCTATGTGGATGATTATACCAGGAATCGCCCGATTACGACGGTGGTGCGGCCGGCACAATGTGGTTTTCGTATCTGGTATGATGAAGACTGGGCGACGTTAATTGGTTCTGTTTATCAGGCGGAGGAACCTATGTCCGATTATGCGCATCCGGAAGTTCTGGTCGAAACCGACTGGGTTGCGGAAAACCTGGACAACCCGCGTATACGGCTCGTGGAGTGTAACCATGATCCGCTGCTCTACCATACCGGCCATCTGCCCGGCGCGGTCAGGCTTGACTGGATGACCGATCTGAGTGATCCCATCCGGCGCGATCTGCCGGATGCCCCCCGTTTTGCGCAGATGCTGAATACGTGGGGAGTCGCCAACAAGACAACGCTGGTCTTCTATGGCGATCAATATAACTGGTGGGCGACCTATGCCTTCTGGGTCTGCAAGCTGTTTGGTCATGCCGATGCGCGTATCATGAATGGTGGGCGGACAAAATGGCCGGCCGAGGGCCGTCCACTGACGCGGGCCGGCGGGGCAGAACGAGATAGCAAGGCACACCAGTACAATGCGCCGACCCGTGCCGATAGCGCATTCCGCGCCACGTATCGGCAGGTGCCGGCGCGGATTGGGCAACCGGACAGCGCGCTGGTTGATGTACGCACGGCGCAGGAATACGGAGGAGCCGCGCCACCCACACCCGAGCTGCCGCAGACGCTGCGGGGCGGGCATATCCCGACGGCGGTCAATATTCCGTGGGCGCGGTTGGTCAACCCGGACAGCAGCTTCAAGCGGCGCGAGGAGTTCGCCCGGATCTTTGACGAGCGGGGGATTACGCCGGAGAAGGAGGTGATCAGTTACTGCCTGGTGGGCGGGTTGAGCAGCCACACCTGGTTTGTGCTGACCTGGCTGCTGGGCTACCCGCGCGTGCGCAACTATGATGGTGGCTGGAGTGAGTGGGGCAATCTGGTGGCCGTTCCGGTAACGCAGCATTGATCGCGGCATCCGGTATAATCGTAGGGGTGGGTACCATTCAAAATGAGAGATGGAAGTCGGACCGTTGGTTATACCAACTGATGAATTTTGCAGCATTAAACCGGATATCGATGGACCGGAGTCCCGGCTTCAGCCGGATCGGGCGTTCCCGGCAGTGTGCCGCTGCCGAGGCAGGCATCCCACCGGCTAAAGCCAGGACTCCCGGATCTCTCAGGTGTAGACGTTTTGTGGTAGGGACGCGCTTCTGCGCGTCCGCCGCCCGTCCCGATGCGGGAAACGATCTTCTGGAGCGACAGTCTCTGCCAGTCCAACCAACCGCATTCCAATGCGATCCGGCAAAGAAGTCTACACTTGAGGGGACTCCCGGATGGCATATCCGGGCTTTTTTCAAACGGCATGAGCCGGGCCGGGCTTGCACGCGGCTGAAGTCGGAACTTCGGTTTACCGCTGCAAAAATATGGTACACAAGTGAACAATCCTTTTATCAAATGATGAATAAACCAGCATATACCAGGGAGGTGTAATCAGTGCTACTCTCAAGTGTCCTTACCGTTGACCCCGCCAAGGTTGACCGTGATCTGGAGTTTGTTATGCAGTGCTTCCGGGAGGTGCTTACTGAAATTGGTGAGCGCGACCTGGCCGCAGCACTGCCCTGGCAGTCGGAGCAGCCCCTACCCGCCGGTTCAACCCCGGAGCGGCTGGCGCAGGCGTACACAATTGCGTTTCAACTGCTCAGTATGGTGGAGCAGAATGCCGCCGTGCAGCAGCGCCGCGTCATCGAAACCGCGCATGGCCTGGCGGTCAATACCGGGCTGTTTGGGCAGAGCCTGGCACAGGTTAAGGAACGGGGCGTTACCGACGCGCAGGTTGCCGCCGCGCTGCCGCATCTGCGGATTGAGCCGGTGCTGACGGCGCATCCTACCGAGGCCAAGCGCGCCACCGTGCTGGAGCATCATCGAGAGATCTATCTCTTGCTGGTGCAACGCGAGAACCAGGTCTGGACGCCCTACGAGCAGGAGACGCTCCGTGAGGAGATGAAGAGCTGGCTGGAACTGCTCTGGCGCACGGGGGAGGTTTTCCTGCAGAAGCCGGATGTGGCCTCCGAGCGGCGCAATATTATCCACTACCTGCGCAATGTTTTCCCGGAGGTGCTGCCCCTGCTGGATCAGCGGCTGCGCCAGGCATGGACGGAAGCCGGCTTCCGGCCGGAATTGCTGCGCGACCCGCAGAGTCTGCCACGGATCAGCTTTGGCAACTGGGTGGGGGGCGACCGCGATGGGCACCCGCTGGTGACAGCCGATGTCACCCGCACGACGCTGAATGATCTGCGGCTGAATGCGCTGCTCCTGCTGCATCAGCAGTTGACCAGCCTGGCGGCCGATCTGAGCCTGTCCGATCTGCTCCAGCCGCCACCGGCCGCGTTGCAGCGCCGGGTTACGGACGCCGCCGCCGAACTGGGTCAACGCGGGCAGTGGGTGGTTGAGCGCAACCCCGATGAGCCCTGGCGGCAGATGGTTAATCTGATGCTGGCCCGGTTGCCGCTGGAGCTGGTTCAAACCGATTGGGGCGAGTTGCGCGAGGAGCGCGGACGCTACCGCCACGCGGACGACCTGCAGGCGGATCTGCAGGCGCTTTACGGGGCACTGGTTGCGGTGGGTGCGCAGCGCATCGCCGAGACAAGCGTGCTCCCGCTCTGGCGGAATGCGCAGGTGTTTGGTTTCCACCTGGCAGTACTGGATGTGCGCCAGAACAGCCGCTTTCACGATCAGGCCGTGGCGCAACTGCTCGCCGCCGCCAATCTCCCCGAAACGGATTTCCCGGCCTGGGATGAAGATCGGCGGCTGGCGTTGCTCAATCAGGAACTGGAGTCGCCGCGTCCCTTCACCCGCCCCGATATCGCGGCCGGCCCGGAAGCCGATGCCGTGCTCAGTTGCTACCGCGTGCTGGTGGAGCATATCCACAGGTACGGGTCAGCCGGGCTGGGTGCGCTGATTGTGAGCATGACCCGCAGCCTGTCCGATCTGCTGGCGGTCTATCTGCTGGCGCGCGAGGTAGGGCTGGATGTCCGCACCCCTGAGGGTCTGGCCTGTCGCCTGCCGGTTGTCCCGCTGTTCGAGACAATTGACGATCTCCAGCGCAGCCCGGCGATCCTGCGCGCCTTCCTGGAGCATCCTGTGACCCGGCGCAGCCTGGAGTACCAGCGGCAGCAGGCCGGGCCGGCGCAGCCGGTGCAGCAGGTGATGGTGGGCTACAGTGACAGTAACAAAGATGGTGGGATCTTTGCCAGCCTCTGGGGACTCTACCGGGCCGAGGCAGCGCTGGCGCAGGTTGGGCAAGAGTGCGGCGTGCGGATACGCTTCTTCCACGGGCGCGGCGGCACGATCAGCCGGGGCGCGGGGCCGACCCACCGCTTTATCAAGGCGCTGCCCCACGGCAGCCTGAATGGCGACCTGCGCCTGACCGAGCAGGGCGAGACGATTGCGCAGAAGTATGCCAACCGGCTCAACGCGGCGTATCAGATGGAACTGCTGCTCGCCGGGGTGACGCGGGCAACGCTGCTCAACTGGCACCATGCCGAGCCGCCGCATCCGCTGGAGTCCACGATGGATCGATTAGCCGAGCGTAGCCGTACGTCCTACACGGAACTGCTGCATACCGCCGGCTTCCTGGACTTTTTCCGACAGGCCACACCGATTGATCTGCTCGCCGAGAGCCGCATCGGTTCGCGGCCTGCGCGGCGCACCGGGCAGAACACGCTGGAGGATCTGCGCGCTATCCCGTGGGTGTTTAGCTGGGGCCAGTCGCGCTTTTACCTCTCGGGCTGGTATGGCGTCGGCAGCGCGCTGGAGGAGCTGTATGACCAGGATGCGGCGACCTTTGCGGCGATTAAAGAGCATACCTTCACCTGGCCGCCGCTGCACTACATCCTCAGCAATGTGGCGACCAGTATTGAAATTGCCGATCAGGAGATAATGCGCGCCTATGCCGACCTGGTTGAGGATAGCACCACGCGGGAGCGGATCATGGGAATGATCGAGGCGGAACTGGCACGCACCCGGCGCATGCTGGAACTGATCTATGCCGGGCCGCTGACGGAGCGCCGCCCCAACATTCATGGCATGCTCAGTCTACGCCGGGCGGGGCTGCATGTGCTGCACGAGCAGCAGATCGAGTTGATCCGTACCTGGCGGCGGTTACGGCAGGCGGGTGATACGGCCGGGGCGGAAGCACTGCTCCCCCGCCTGCTGCTGACGGTGAATGCGATTGCGAGTGGGCTGGGGAGCACGGGGTAAGAACGATTTGTTGTCATAGCCACAGAGCACACCGAGGACGCAGAGATGATACACGGGAACATGCCGCCGTTGCGCCCGTTGCGCCCGTTCCCGTTGATTGCCGGGTTGCCGGCAAATTGGTATAAGAACTATTTGTTTACCCTGGCTCGGCGGAAGATTCCGGATCTTTTTCACAAAAATGTTGCTCTGAGAGCAACATTTTTGTGAAAAAGAATAAAACAGTACCATGCTGCCGCAGGCGAATCGGGCCGTTCATCCAGGTGAACACCTGGTTTGGAACCGACTGCGTAACGCGTGTTATTGACATGGTGCTGGGAGGAGCGCTTGCCGACTACCAGAGCTTGCGGTCAACCATCGTGTCGCGCATCAGGGCGATAAAGTCGATATGTTCGCGCCGATCATTCGCATGCACCGAGAAGGCGGTGTGAATCGTGTACTGGTATGTCTGGGCAAATGTGATCAACCGCTCGATCGACTGCAGTTTGCGCGCGTCGGGGACGCTGCTGTGGACCGAACGCAGCGTGTTGAGTTCCCAATCCCCGGTACAGATCGCCCCGCGAAAAATAACCATCGTGTCGGTCCAGCTATGTTTGGGCGCATGCAGCAGAAAGAGGGTTTCGCCGGCGAGCTTCAGTTGCATGCTCTCATCAAAATAATTTGCCGGGATATCCTCAGTAATAACAGATTTGAAGCCCGCTTGCAGCCACAACTCTGCCCGAGGAAATGTCCGTGTAAACTCACGGGCAGTATCCGGATTGAAGTGATCATCGTGTGCGTGTGAGCAGAGCAGATAGATAATCTCGACATTAAGCTGCCGCGCAAGCTGCCGCGCAGTAATGGCGGGCGATACCTGGTCCCGGTTGTAGGGCGGCAGTTCCAAGATTGCGCCGCTGTTCCCCTGCGTAAGCAACCAGCAGCCGGTGCGCAGGTTATGGTACTGTCCTAACAGATAGACTCCGCTACTCCACTGTTCCATTCGCATTTCTCCCTGCAGCATGCCGCTCATGTGTCACGCGTTACGCGGTGTAGACTGTTCCAGCCTCGTGCCGGACCCGAAAGCCGGTTTCGCCTGCGGCAGGGCGGAATCCCCTGCCGGGTCAACGACTGCGTACCCTGGGTCAAGTGTAAGCTTTTCCGGCGGATCGCATCGGAATGCGGCGGTGGGACCGGCAAAGACCGCCGCTCCAGCGAAGTATTTCCCACATCGGGATGGGCTGTGGACGTGCCGAAGCGCGTCCCTACAACATAAAGCCTACACCTGAGGGCGGCAGCATACCCCTCTATATTTCCACATGACACGGCAGACACATAGTTTCGGTCATTATACAACCGTTTGAGCTATTACCGCCCCCCGTACGATGACCTGGCACATAATTTGCTAAAGAATCCGGCGAACCAATCCCACCGGCGGGCAGATCTACACGCGTGACATGCCCCGGAGCGGCACAACTGCTGCCGGTTGTCTGTTGCTGCGTGTCAATCAAGCCAATCAAAAGGAAGTAGAGCAATTATGAGACCATATCGGATGGGGTTTATTGTTGAGCAGGCGCTGGGGCATGCCACCCACCTGAAAAACTTGCAGGTGAATGTACCGGACGACCCTGACGTAACGGCGCACTGGGGAGCGGTGTCCTGGGAAACCAGCGGACCGGCGGGCCGCATTCCCGTCTTCAAGAGCAACTGGACCGTCCGCGCCGGACTACGCGCGCGCCGGGCAGTGGCGCAGATCACGCGCTGGACGCAGCTTGACGCCCTCTTTTTTCATACACAGGTTCCGGCGATCCTGGCAACCGACTGGGCCCGGCGGATACCGAGCATTATCTCGCTGGATGCGACGCCCTGGCAGTATGACACGCTGGGCGCATTCTACCAGCATGACCATGGCCCCGTCTGGCTGGAGCGGCTGAAGTGGCAACTGAACCGCGACTGCTTTCGGGCCGCGCGCCATCTGATCACCTGGAGCGCCTGGGCGAAGCAGGGACTAGTCAATGACTATGATGTCCCGGCGGAGAAGGTGACGGTGATCCCGCCCGGTGTGAATAGTGCCGAGTGGCGCCGCCCCACGCCGCGTGCGCAGCATGCCGGGCCGGCCAGAGTCCTGTTTGTCGGCGGCAACCTGGAGCGCAAGGGTGGCCTGCTGCTGCTGGAAGCCTTCCGTGCCCTGCGCCCCCTGGGAACGGAACTGCATCTGGTGACGCGTGATACTGTTCCGGCCGAGCCGGGACTGTTTGTCTACAACGATATGCAGCCCAACAGTCCCCACCTGAAGCAACTCTATCACGACTGCGATATTTTTTGCCTGCCGACCTATGGCGACTGCCTGCCAATGGTTTTGTCGGAGGCGGGCGCAGCAGGACTGCCGGCCGTGGCAACGCGGGTTGCCGGTATCCCCGAGATTGTACAGGATGGCACAACCGGGTTCCTGGTACCCACGGGCGATGTTGCGGCGCTGGTTGAGGCGCTCAGCCGCCTGATCCTGAATCCCGACCTGCGTCTGCGGCAGGGCGAGCAGGCGATTGCCCGCGTGACCCAGGCGTTTGATGCGCGGCGGAATGCCCTGCGCCTGCTGGATCTGCTCAAGCAAGAGGCAGATGTGGCGCGGCGTCTGCTGCAGGTGGCGTAGTGACAGCGCTGCCAAATAGTTTATGCTGATATGCTCACGGACACTGCGGCAGTAGAGATCTAACAATAACAGGAGTTACGCGGTGCGTGTTCAAACTGGGCGTTTGACTCGATGAAAACCCGCTTCGCCTGCGGCAGCATGGTACTTTTGTATGCTTTTGCACAAAAAATTTGCACTTTGTGCAAATTTTTTGTGCAAAAGCATGGAATCTTCTACCCTGCCGGAGGCGAGATTCCCTGCCGGGTCAACGACCGCGTAACTCGTGTAAAATAACAGTTTGTTCATCCATCTGTCGATAAGCTGCGAAGTGGCACAATTTCTGCATTGCGTAGTGGCGTGCAATTGCCGTTTCTCGCTGAACTACTAATTAAGGATATTTGCCTATGATTCACCTGGCACTACTTCGGCTTCTCGAAAGTTACTTTCGCCGACGCTGGCTCTATACGTTGCCTGTGGTGCTAATGACCGTTCTAGCAGTTATTTTCATCATGCGCCAGCCTCCCGTCTATCTGGCCTACGGCAAGCTGTATGTGCAGCGTGAACTGCTCCTGACAGCACTCACCGGCATCGGCAATGATGGCTTTTCATGGCGGACACCGGCCCAGGCAACCGTGGGAGAGTTGAACGAACTGCTGCAAACTGAAGCCTTTGTCCGCTCGGTGATTGAACAGACCGATCTGCAGCCGCGTATGGTGCAGGAGCGCGAGGTGGTGAAGGAAACCATCGACGAGTTCCGCGAAGCGGTCTGGATCAAGTCCAAGGGCGAGAATCTGGTTGAGTTTGGCGCACAGCACGAGCAACCGGAACTGGCGCAGCAATTTGCGCAGGCAACGGTTGCCTCCTACGTCGATTGGAAAATCAATATCGACCGCCAGGAGAGCGTTGTGGCACAGACCTTCTTTGAGAACCTGATCGGCCCCTACCAGGCGAACCTGGACAATGCCCGGGCCGAGTTGCAGGCATACCTTGAGGCGAATCCCGAACCAGTGCGGGGCGACCGTCCGACGCGGGAGCAGATGGAGATTGAGCGGTTACAGGCATCCATCGACAAAGCCTCGGAACGACTGACGGACGCGGTGAATAAAGAGGAAAACGCCCGACTGGCGCTGTCCAAGGCCGAGAGCGAGGCCAATCAGACCTACATTGTTGTTGATAGGCCGCTGCTGCCGGAAGAGCCCCGCGTGTCGAAGCGCGCAATGGCGGCGGATGCGGCAATCTTCCTGGGCATTGGCCTGCTGTTCAGCCTGACGGGGGTTGTTGGGGGCGCGCTGCTTGACCGGAGCCTGCGTCTGCCGATTGATATTCGGCATGGCCTGGAGCTACCAGTGCTGGCCGCCGTGCCGCAGGTGCGCGCCAATGCTTCGCGGCCCAAACCGTCCAACGGTCAGCCGCGCCGGGCTCATCAGAACCGGAATAGTTCCAGTTCCATTGGACAGCAATCAGTGCCGGATGCCCTGGCAGGAACACAATCATAACTATGAGCAACACAAGCAAAACAATCATCAAAAACACCAGTGTTATGATGGGCGCACAGGCCGCATCCTGGATCTTCATGTTCGTGCTGATGATCTTCCTGCCGCGCTACCTGGGCGCGGAAGCCTACGGCGCAATCGGCCTGGGAACCTCGATCTGGACAGTCATCGGCGTGGCAATGGCCTTTGGCATGGATATCTTTCTGGTCAAAGAGGTAGCCCGCCATCCCGAGAAGACCGGCGAGTTGATGGGCACAACCCTGCTCCTGCGCGGACTGCTGTTCGGGCTGGGCCTGGGCGCGGTGGCACTCTACCTGCATCTGGTGGATTATCCCCCGCTAACGGTGCAGGTGGTCTACCTGATGGGAATTACGCATCTGCTCTGGCTGTTCATTAATGGTTGTCACGCGGTGCTCCAGGGGCTGGAGGTGATGGAGTATATCTCGATTGCCAATATCGCCGGAAAAGCGGTCAACACGCTGCTGGCCGTTACGGCGCTCCTCCTGGGGTACGGTATCTACACCATTATCGGGATCAGCATGCTGGCGGCGCTGGTGGTACTGGTGATGCAACTAACCTTTCTAAGCTGGCGGCATCCACCGCGCTTCCGCCTGAGTCCGGCACAGGGCCGGGATCTGTTGCGCGCCAGTACGCCCTATCTGATGATTGCTCTGGTTGCATCGGTCTATATGGAAGCCGATATTGTGATTATCTCGCTGCTGATGGACGAAACCGCCGTCGGCTGGTATGCCTCGGCACGCCGCCTGACGGGTACCTTTATGTTTTTTCCGGTTGTATTTATCGGCGCTATTTTTCCGGCGCTGTCGCGGGTCTACACGCAGGAGGCAGAGCGGCTACCGCTGCTGGTGCGCAAGAGCTTTGACCTGATGGTGCTGATGAGTATCCCGATTGGTCTGGGGCTGGCAGTTCTGGCACAGCCGCTGGTTATCCTCCTGTTTGGCGCGGAGTTTGCGCCTGCCGGGCCTATTCTGTCGGTGATGGGCGTAATGTTGATCTTTATCTACATGAACACCCTGATGGGCAAGTTTCTGATATCAACGGATCGCCAGAACAACTGGACTGTGGTGATGATTGTCGCCACTATCGTGAGTATCGGGCTTGATCTGCTGTTGATTCCCTGGTGTAGCCGGGTCTTTGGCAATGGCGCAATCGGTGGCGCGCTGAGTTTTCTGGTCACCGAGATCGGGATGGTCGTTGTAGGGATCAAACTACTGCCGAAGGGAACGATGGGCTGGTCGAACCTGCGCTTCTTCCTGCTGGCGCTGCTGGCCGGTCTGGCGATGGTCGGCGTTGTCTGGTGGTGGCGCGATGCCTTTATTGCCATCCCCATTCTGATTGGCGCAGTGACATACCTGGGCCTGATTGCGCTGCTGCGGGTGGTGCCGGCCGAAGATATTGCGCTTGCCCGCAACTTTGTACAGCAGATGATTGACCGCATACGCCGACGTCGGACAAAACCAGTGAATGCAGGTGAGACGGTAAGTATGGAAGGAGCATATGCCGGCAATGACTGATACACGCACACGCAAAAAACGCAACACTGCGCGCTCAGAGGCGCTGACGCTCTCCTCGGTTGAAGGAGTGCCATTGTACAGCTTTCCTGCCGAGGTCGTGAATGTATTTCGGCGCACGCTTACCGGGTTGGCCTTCCGTGAGAAGTTGCCCCAGCGCCTGTCGATTACCTCCACGCTGAAGAAGGAGGGCGTCACCTATACCACCATGGCCCTGGCGACCACGCTTGCCAGCGATATGGATGTGAATGTCTGTGGTGTCGAGCTGAACTGGTGGTCCCCCGGAATGTATGAGCAGTTGACCCAGTGGGTGAACGGCAAGGCGGGGATGAAACGCCGCCGGCGTGAATCCCTCCCCGACGAGGTTGTAGCGGAGAGTCCCGGCCTGGCGGGGATGTTGAACGATGGCGCAGAACTGGACGATGTGCTGGTGCGGACGGATTTGCCCAATCTGGCGTTCCTGCCCGCCGGTGACATGCCCAACGAGCAGCGCCCGATGCTGGCGCGGGGAACGACGCTACGGGAGTGTATTGATCGGCTCAGCGGGCGCTTTGACTACCTGCTGCTGGATACACCGGCAATTATGGCGACCAGTGATGCAATTGCGCTGGCCTCGCTGGGGGATGCCTGCACGCTGGTGGTCCGGCAGGGCGCAACCCCCACAAAGGAAGTCCGGCAGGCGCTCGACGAAGTGCAGCATCTGCCCATGCTGGGCGTGATCATGAACCGGATGCGGATCGAGACGCCGAAGTGGGTCCGGGCATTGATTCCTCAGGAGTGACGGAGGCAGCGGATGAATCTGTTCCTTGGCTTTATTCTGCTCTGCTTTATCACCGCAATTGGGCTACGCAAGCGCAGTCTGCGGACGAGTGTCTGGATCCTGGGCGCGCTAGGGGTATTGCTGGGTATCGGGTATTTCTTCTTTCGACAGATCTAACGCATTATGCTGAATGTCTTTCCAACAACCTTTGATAATGCAACGGTGCAGTCCCGCGAACGGAAGGCCGATTTTATCCTATGGCTCTGGATCGGCGGGCTGCTCGCCGCAACCGGTATGGCCGGGTTGCTGCTGCTGCGCCGTGGCCCGGAACCGGCGGATCTGCTCTGGGCGCTCTACTTTATTGGCATCGGGGCAATTTTCTACCGCCCGCGCTATGGCATCTACCTGATTGTGTTGCTGGCGCTGCTGGGCGATGCGCGGCTGACCTACTGGTACCCGTTTGTCAAGAATTTCTCCAGTGCCGAGTCGCTGATGTTTGTGCATAACGATCTGATCATTAGCCCGGCAGAGAGCTACATGGGGCTGACGCTGGTCTCCTGGCTGGGCCGGATCTCCATGCGCCATCGGCGGACCTGGTATCGGGGGCCGCTCTTTATCCCGGCCCTGGTTTTTATTGGTTTTATTACCTACGGATTGATCTACGGATTAGCCCGGGGCGGCAACCTGGTGATTGGGCTCTGGGAAGCACGCCCGATCTTCTACCTGCCGGTTATGCTAATCCTGGTGAGTAACCTGCTGGAGAAGCGTGAACATATCCACCAGTTGATCTGGGCAGCGATGATTGGCATATTTCTTGATGGGCTGATCGGGTTCTGGCATGTTGCCACAGTGCTCAACTTCAATATGGGGGCGGTAGACCGAATTGCCGAACACTCCGCGTCGATCCATGCGAGTTCCTTCTTTGTACTGCTGCTGGCGGTCTGGCTCTTTCGCGGTTCAACAAACAAGCGAATGATCCTCTTGTTAATGCTGCCGGCCGTTGCCGTCAGCTATCTGGCCAATCAGCGGCGGGCGGCCTTTATTGCCCTGGGTATTGCGCTGGTCCTGATGGGACTGCTGCTCTACCTGGAGAATCGCCGCCTCTTCCGGCGCCTCGCGCCGGTTGCGGCTGTGATCGGGGTGGTTTACCTGGCACTCTTCTGGAATAGCCATGGTGCGCTGGGGCTGCCGGCGCGTGCCGTCAAATCGATTATCGCGCCGACGGCGAACGCCTCGGACTATGCCTCAAATCTCTACCGGCAGCTCGAAAATACCAATATCCATTTTACCATCACAACCGCACCGCTGCGGGGTGTTGGATTTGGGAATAAGTTCTTTATCATCGTCCAGATGGCGGATATTAGTTTCTTTGACTGGTGGGAATACATCACTCATAACTCGATTCTCTGGATCTGGATGAAGGCGGGCCTGGGTGGATTTATCTCGCTGATTATTCTGATCGGTATGACCATTGTTGTCGGCACGCGCCGCTTTTTGCAGATGCCGGCGGGCGATCTGCGCGCGATTGTGTTGACGGCCATGCTCTATGTGGTGATGCATTTTATCTTTGCCTATGTCGATATGTCGTGGGACGCGCAGAGCATGATTTACGTGGGCACGATGATGGGCCTGATTAACTGCACAGAGCGCATTGTTGACCGTCCTGTCCCGCTGCCGGCCCGGCGCTGGCCCTGGCAGTCCACGCCGCGGCCGGCACCCGGTTTGCAGTCACTGTAGTTCTATCTATGTTATGTCACACGAGTTACGCAGTGAAGATCCGGATCACGCAAGATACGGAATCATCCATCGCGTACGTCGTGTCATGTCACAGGAGAAACATATTGTGAACGAACGTTACCCGGTTGAACAAGCGCCGCCCCCTAAACAGCGTGATCTGCCGCGACTGCATCCCGATACATTCTGGGACATTGCCCAGGAAGTGATCGCACCCGAGCGTCGCCACCAGGCGCGGCATCGCCTGGGTAAGCTCTGGCGGGTTGCGCAGGAAGAGATGCACGGGCTGCATCCGCGGCTGCTACTGGCCGAGATCCTGTTTGGTTCGCTCCCGCACAACGTCGGCGGGCGGCTGAAGGTCTTCGGGCTGCGCATGGCGGGATTTGATATCGGCTATGGCACGATGATGTGGGGCATGCCGCGCCTTACCGGCACAGGCGATCTGACAGGGCGGCTGCGGATTGGGGACTGGTGCCGGCTCAACTTTGGTTGCGTGTTTGACCTGGGTGCGCGCATCACGATTGATGATTGTGTCAATATCGGGCATCAGGTGATGATCTTAACGACAACGCACCGGGTTAGCTCCGGCGTGCGGCGGGCCGATGATCTGCATGTCCTGTCGCCGGTTACGGTCGGACGCGGGGCATGGCTGGGCTCGCGCTGCACGATCCTGCCGGGTGTCACCATTGGGGAACGCTCAATCATTGCCGCCGGCAGCGTGGTCCGGAAAGATGTTCCGCCGGATACGCTGGTGGCGGGGGTTCCGGCGCGCGTTACCCGCGAGTTGCCATAATTTCCATTCTGAGGAGACGCGTGAGGGAGATCTGTTGGTGTGAGATGTGATGCACAAAAACTGCTTCAGGGGTTGAGTGTGGTGCTGGTCGTCGCGGTCCTGGCCGGGTGTGTTGACCGGCAGGTGGAGGCACCCCGTCCGACCAGGAGCCCGGAGCCGGTGACGCCAACCGGCACCCCGGAGCCGGAGATAGCCATTTATCGGCAGCCGTTTGACGGGAGTCCCGCTCAACCGCAGTCACTGCATCCCACAAACTGGGATGTGACTATTCACTCGCGCGACTCCAATACCTGGCAGCAACTGGAGCCGATGGAGGCGGCACACAGCGCCGACTGCGGGCCACCACCCGCCACACACCCGATTACCGACTATGCCGATGCGGTCTACCAGTGCAAGGATCATCTGATGACGGCCATCAATACCTCAGGCTATGGGGTGATTTACCTTACGCCCGGTCAACTGGTCGATTTCTCGGAGGGTCTGGCGGTGGTTCAGTTTGATGTTTCGACGCTGCGCACATCCACGCGTGACTGGATCGACCTCTGGATCACGCCCTACGCCGAGAACCTGCAACTGCCGTTGCGGGACTGGGGGCCGGATCTGAGCGGTGAACCGCGAAACGCTGTGCAAATTCGCATGGAAAAGGGTGACAACAAAACGATATTCAAGGCGAATGTTATCCGCGATTTTGAGTCAACCGAAATTGAGGGTAACTGGTGGACCGGCTACGAAGATTTTTTTACACCCAGTGCCAAGCGGCGCGATACCTTTCAATTGCGTATTAGCAAGACGCATATCAAGTTTGGGCTGCCCACCTATGATTTCTGGTGGATCGATACCGACATCCCGGAGTTGTCCTGGGATCAAGGCGTGGTTCAACTGGGGCATCACTCCTACAACCCGACCAAAGATTGCACCGACTGTGCGCCCAATACCTGGCACTGGGACAATCTGGTTATTCTGCCGACCGTGTCATTCGGCATTATTCCAGCGAACCGGCGCTTTGCCGAGGAGACAGACGCCGGCGTAACGTTTGCGCAACCGGCCCCGGACGATGCGCATCTACGCTTTGCCGGGATCGGTGAAAACCTGGAGGTCAGCTTCGATAATGGCGCAACCTGGCAGACGGCGCAACTGCAGGATCAGGAACGCATTGAGGAGGGTCATTTCCGCTCCTACTGGATGCCGATCCCATCCGGAGTGGAGCAGGTAGAGTTTCGCGGCGAGTCCTGGTGGGGTGGCGGCTGGCATGTGCGCGACCTGTCGCTCTGGACACCGCCGGCAGAAGAGCAATAGTGGCATGCAATTTGCATGGGTAAGGCAGTGATTGTTTCCAAAACCCGGCAGCACGATGACTTTAATTCGCGATGTCCGGGTGAAATATTTAGGGTAGAACCATTGCCATGAGTATAAACAACAAGCCAATCATCAGTGTTATTTTACCGACCTACAATCGGCTCAACCGACTTAAACAGGTGCTGACCGCGCTGGAAAACCAGAGTTATCCGCTGGAGGATGTCGAGGTGATCGTTGTTGCGGATGGCTGCCGCGATGGAACGGTCGAATATCTTCACACGTTGAAGACCCCGCTGCGGCTGCGGGTCGATGTGAGTGTGAACCAGGGCGTTGCCGCCGCGCGGAACCGGGGGCTCCACCAGGCAATCGGGGAACTGGTCGTCTTTATCGACGATGATGTGCTGCCGACACCGACACTGCTGGCGGAGCATCAGCGCGTCCATGCGGACAGTAGCGCGGAACTGGTGGTTCTAGGACCGATGCTCAACCCGCCCGATTTCAGGCTGTCGAACTGGGTGGCCTGGGAGCAGGCCATGCTGATGAAGCAGTACACCGACATGCAGGCGGGGCACTGGCAGCCAACGCCGCGCCAGTTTTACACCGGCAATGCCTCCCTGGCCCGGCGGCACCTGCTGGCCGTGGGCGGGTTTGATGAAACCTTTCGCCGTGCTGAGGATGTGGAACTGGCCTACCGGCTGGAACGGCAGGGGCTGCGTTTCGTCTTTCATCCCGAGGCCATCGGCTACCACTATGCCGAGCGCAGTTTCCGCTCCTGGCTGGATATTCCCTACATCTATGGCCGAAACGACGTGATCTTTACCCAGAGTCGCGGGCAGTCCTGGCTGCTGCCTACAGTTATGCGCGAGTTTCACCAGCGTAACCGGCTGATCCGCCGGATGGTGCGGGTCTGCGTAGGACGCGCGCCCCTGACGGCGGGCGCACTGGCGGTACTCCGGCTGGCCGCAATGACCGGCAACCGATTTGCCCTGGCCCGGCTGTCACAGATGGTCCATAGTGGCATATTCAACCTGCGCTACTACCAGGGTATCACGGATGAACTGGGTGGACGTAGCGCGTTCTTGCAGCAACTGGATGGCCCACCGCCGGCTCCATATTCACCGGACAACGTGACAATTTAGAAAAAGGGAGAAATGATGGTAAATGCAACCTTTGTCATGGAACAACACCTGGGACACCAGACCTACTATCAAAATATGCGGCGGTTTGTTGAACCGGACGGCGAGGTCACGGATACCTGGGTGCCCATAACCTATACCGCACCCAACAGTCTCTGGGGAAATCTGCCGTTTCTGTCGGCGCACCTGCGTGGCACCCTGTCTGGACGTGCCGAGATCCGGCATGCACTCCGCGAGTCCGAGTCCGATGTCACCTTCTTCAACACGCAGGTACCGGCCGTTCTGGGTGGCGATTTAACCGGCCGCCGGCCCTATCTTATCGCCACTGATATCACCCCGATCCAATATGACCGGATGGCGGCACAATATGGGCATCAGCCGGACAGGGCCGGGCCGCTCAAAACCTACAAACATCTGATGAACGTTGCCACCCTCCGGCAAGCCGCCTGCCTGCTCCCCTGGTCAAACTGGACACGCAACTCGCTGATCCATGACTATGGCGTCGATCCGGAGCGGATTACTGTCCTGCCACCGGGGGTGGATCTTGAGCGCTGGTCGCCGGCGCACGGGCAACATACCGGGCCACTCCGTATCCTCTTTGTTGGGGGTGATCTCGAGCGCAAGGGCGGCGATCGGCTGCTGGAGGCTTTTCGCGCCCTGCCACCCGGCACAGCCGAGTTAATTCTAGTCACCCGCTCACAGGTGCCGCACGAAGCGGGGGTGCAGGTCTACAACAACCTCAAGCCCAACTCCCCGGAGCTGATCGAGCTGTACCGTACCGCGGATGTCTTTGTGCTGCCAACCGCTGGGGAAGCTTTTGGCATTGCTGCGGTGGAAGCCGGCGCGGCGGGACTACCGGCCCTGGTTACGGGCGTGAGCGGCCTGACCGATATTGTCGTCGATGGCGAAACAGGCTTTTTGATACCGGCCGGGGACCAGTTGGCCCTGGTGGAGCGGTTGAAACTCCTCGCCGCCGATCCGGCACGGCGGGAACAGATGGGACGGGCGGCCCGACAGCGTGCCGAACAGCGCTTCAGTACCCGGCGTAATGCCCGACGGCTGGTTGGATGTCTGCTCGCAGCGGTTGATCGGAGTAGGGCAGTGCCCCGCACAGCGTAAATTGCAGCGTGGAGCAGGTCAACCCGAATAGAACAAATCATCAATAGTGCCGCTACACACCGATCAGCAGACCGATCAGCAGGAGGAGTACGAGGAGTACAAGGATGCTGCGACCCAATTTTATTACACTAACGCGGAAAAGTTCCGCCACGCTCCAGGCGCGAATTCATACGATCCTGGTTCTGATCACACTTCTGTTCGGCGGCGCCTTTCGCTTCTTTGACCTCGGCAGCGAGAGTTACTGGGTTGATGAAATCATCATGCTGCGTCTTGCCGGCGACAATTTTGCCGCGCTTATGGCACACCTGATCGAGAGTGGGCGTCCGCCAATGTATGTGCTGGCAGCGCATGCCTGGGTTCAGACGTTTGGCACAGCGGAGGGCGTGACCCGCGCGCTGTCGGCGCTATTTGCCACGGCTGCGTTGATCACAATGTATGCCGTTGGACGGGAACTCTTCTCAAAAAAAGTTGCGCTGGTCAGCACCTTTTTGATGGCGCTATCGGGGTATCAGATCTTTTATGCCCAGGAGCTACGCTACTACAGCCTGTTTGTGTTGTTTACGCTCCTCTCTTTCTTTGCCTTTGTGCGGTTTCTCCGCCAGAAAAATCTAATCACTGCGCTGTTTTTTAGTTTCACAACCGTGCTGATGTTCTATACACATACATATGGATTATTTGTTATTGCTGCGCAAGGGCTGGCTTTTCTGCTGTTCTGGCCGCGTGAGCGTCGGTTTATTGCTCTCTGGGGTCTGTCACAGGTGCTAATTGCCGCAGCCATTGCACCGATCCTTCTCAAAATGTTCGTCATGGTTGGGAACCAGAGCGGCCCGATGAACTGGATGTCCATGCCGCGCCCGCATGAACCGATTATCACAGCGTATCGCTACCTGTTTGGCTACGACGCGCGGCTAACTCCAACTGAACTGGCGCTGGGTCTGGCTTTTCTGCTCCTGGGCATGCTGGGCTTTATCCGCTGGAAAGGACTGCGGTACTGGCTGGGCTCAGTCCGGAACAGCATGCCGGCACTGCGGGACCAGCTTAACCAGAAGCAGGCATTGACGATCACCGGCCTGTGGCTGCTCATGCCCCTGCTGCTGCCCTTCGCGCTGTCGTTTGTGCTGGGACCAATGTTCCTGGGGCGCTACTCAATCGGGGCTACCCCGGCACTCTATCTATTGCTGGCGGTGGGTATTGTGAGTGTGCGAAATATTGTTCCGCCGGGCATAACCATGGGAACGCTTGCCGTGCTGATGATACCCGGATTGTATAGTTATTATACACACGACATAAAAGAACAGTGGAGCGATGTAGCTGAGTATATCGAGAGCCATGAACAGCCTGGTGATATGATTGTGTTTACACGCAGCTTAAACAATATGATCCCCGCATCGCTGCGCTGGTACTATCAGGGCGATCTCTCACAATGCGTCATGCACGATCAGGTGGCGGGTGACGATCCGGCGATCTATCAAGATCTGGAGCGGTGTACGCACGACTCGCAGCGGTTCTGGCTGATTGAACGTCACTGGTCTACCCCATATACACGCTATCTCACAACTGAGTTTCTGGAAAAACATCATACGACCTTTGTAAAAATCGATGAACAGCAGTTTACCCGCGTGACGGTCTATCTGCTGCAGACACCCGCTTTCAGTTCCGATACACAGGAAGTTGTGGCCGATTAACACTATCATCATTAACACGCGTTACGCGGTGCGTGTTCAAACCAGACATTCAAGCTGAGGGAAGCTCGATTCGCCTGCGGCAGCATGGTACTTGTTTGTCTTTTTCACGAAAATTTTGCACATCATGCAAAATTTTCGTGAAAAAGAATGGAATCTTCCGCCCTGCCGGAGGCAATGCTGCCGTTCACCGGGTGAAACGTTCCATTGGGATGCCCACCAGGGCAATCGCATATAAACCTTTGAGGCGTTTTGCCGCATCCGGATGCGGAGGAAACCCGCCATCACCGATACAAGCCACACGAAACTATCGTGCGGAACACCCCGGCTATGGTACCTGTGTCTGCACGAGCCATCAGTAACAGGAGTTACGCGGTTGATCTACAAACCGGATGTTT
>DAOTUI010000217.1:0-11256 GCA_034437035.1 Chloroflexaceae bacterium | reverse complement strand
CCGTAATGTGTAAAACATTTCTGCAATTTTTATCGCCATGTGGGGCGAGATGTTTCCCAAGTAGCCGTTTTTGACCGGCTAATGGGGGATTTTTACGAACTCCTTCCGAAAATAAGCGAACGGTGAGCTGTTGATTATGCCGGTGATGATGGGCATGGGGCCACGCTTTGCGGCGGCGCTGGAGACGCCAATGCTGATGAGCCTGGTCGGGCATCTGCTGTTTGGCCTGGTGACCGGACTGGTCTACGCATGGCAGGTGCGCCGGTAATCGCGCCGGGGCGTGGGGGTAGTGTGACCAGCGTTGTTCATTCTGCCCCCGCGCCCTGAATGCCCGTCTACGCCTTCTGGATGAACCCGAACGCCTGATCCCAGGGAGCCGCATATGACACCCCTACGCATCTACATATCAACTCACTGTCCAACCTGTGCATTCACCTTTTCCCTGGTGAATAGTGTCCGCCAACTGCGCCCGCACTATCCGATTGAGGTGATTAACCTGGATCAGCCGGACGTAGCGCGACCGGCGCATGTCTTTGGTACCCCAACCTACTGCCTGGGCCGGCAGATTATTTCGCTGGGCAATCCCAGTCTGGCGACCCTCCTGGCAACCCTCGATCAAAACGCTGCTGGTGCGGTACCCGGCTAACCCATGGTTCACGGTTCCTCTCCTGGCTGGTTGCCCGGTTGGGGCGAAAGATGTTTCGCCCCGACGCCGGTCAAACGGCCCAATAGTGCGCAAGAATTGGTATAATAGCCAGGTGAGTGTCAGTCCATAGTTCAGTTCATGCTGACAGTAGTGAAAGGGGGAGAAAGCACCGGCCTGTTGCATTTCTCGGATAGCACCTACATTCATTCGATGGAGAGGACCAATGCGCCCCGTCCGGATTGTTCTCCAACTGCTGCGCCAACGACTCAAGTTCTTGACCGGCCAACGCGATCATCCGCCGTTTGCGTTTTTGCGCCGGTTGAGCTTTGCTATTGTCCTGATAATCCTCAGCATTACCTTGCTCCTGACCCTGGTGATTCAGGGGCGTACCCGCAGTTACCTGATCCGGCAGGATGAACAGTATGCGCAGAACCTGGCGCTTCATCTTAACGATGTGCTCTACGCGCAGTTTGCCGATCTGATGATGGACCCGAATACGACCTCGGCAACCAGCGTTGACCAGTTGGATGCCTCCGTGCGGCATATTTTGACTGGTCTCAATGTGCGACGGTTGGCAATTTATGACCAGGATAGGCAGCGCGTCTACGCTACTGAGCCGGACCAGACGGCGGCCCGCGATCGTGCGCCAATCAATCGGGCGCTGGCGCGCGCGCTTACCGGTCACTCCCAATCGACCTTTGCCCAGGTAGTCTACCCCGACGGCACGACGACGAATAATATCCTTATCACCTATGTGCCGATTGTCGCGCCGGATGATACCCGGACCCCGCCCCAGGTTATGGGCGCATTTGCGATTGAGCAGGATCTGAGCGCCTTTCCGGCACAACTCTATCGGGAGCAGCATTTGCTGGCAGGAATAACGATCGTCTTGATGAGCATCCTGCTGGTGGCACTCCTGGGAATGGTGCGCTGGGCCGGTCACGTTATGCGCACCCAGCACACCGAGTTGCTTGAACGCCACACCGCGCTGATCCAACTGCAACAGACGCGCGATGAACTCTCCCGCCTGATTGTCCACGATCTGCGCAGCCCACTGACGGCGATTGGTGGCTATCTGGATGTGCTGGCGCTGTACGATCAAGATCCGCAGCGGCGCGAGTTGATCAGCACCACGCGTGGCGTGACCCGCACGATGCAGCAGTTGATCAATGCAATTCTCGATCTGCAACGGCTTCAGGATGGCAGTCTGCCGTTGAACTACCAATCGGTGCATGTGGGCGAACTGCTGGAGATCACTGCCAATGAGTTTTGCGGCTGGGCCCGGCGTGACGATAAGCAGATCCAGCTTGCGGTCGCACCCGCGCTACCGCTCCTCTGCGCCGATCCTGACCTGCTGCGCCGGGTGCTGGCGAATCTGTTGAGTAATGCGCTCAAACATACCTCCCCCGGCACGACGGTAGTACTCCGGGCTGAATCGACCCAACCGGACAGCATCGCGCTGTCAGTCAGCGATAATGGTCCGGGTATTCCCCCGGAACTGCGTGAGCGGCTCTTTGCGCCATATGTACACGATGGGGTGGCGAAAGAGGGGGGTAGCACCGGGTTGGGACTGGCCTTCTGTCGGCTGGCGGTTGAAGCGCACGGCGGCAGCATTCAGGTTGAGAGTAGTTTTGGGCAGGGTACCGCGTTTATCGTGCAACTGCCGCTGCAAGCCGCCGGTATGTCGGAAGCACCGCCGGAAAACCAGTCGGGTATCGGGGTCGAGGTAGAACGCCTGCGGGGGGCATATGTCCATGAAACGTAACGCGTATGGTCAGGATGTACACAACGGCATTGCTCCTTTCTGTTTCGGAGAAATAACTCGCTCTTCCTGCATTTATGGAATATGTTTTAGACAACTTCGACACTTGAAGTAGTGACAAATATAACCACTGTTCTTTTATATAAACAAGGACTTGACATTACCTCATTTTTTCTCATAATACCCATACCGCTTTTGTATACCATTGTATATTTATAACATCATACTTTTGAGACTCGGCGTACGTTCCTCTGTCTGCGGGCCGGGTATTGTCCCGAAGCGGCGGGGCACTGCTTATGGTCTCATGAATAACATGAGTTACGCGGTCGGCGATCAAACGGGACGTTTGACCAGATGCAAGCCAGACTCGCCTGTGGCAGCATGGTACTGTTTTTTCTTTTTCCCACAACATTTGCACAACGTGCAAATGTTGTGGGAAAAAGAAGGGGATCTTCCGCCCTGCCGGAGGCGAAAGCAGCCTTATACCTGGTTATATGCCTGAATGAACGGCCCGATTCGCCTGCGGCAGCGTGGTACATGATGTTCTTTTTCACGAAAATTTTGCACAACGTGCAAATTTTCGTGAAAAAGGATGGAATCTTCCATCCTGCCGGAGGCGAAATGTCCTTTCGGGTCAGTGACCGCGTAACTCGTGTGAATAAGACATGTAAGCTCTATTGCTGCCGCAGGCCGGACGATCCCGTCCCGACGGCGGCTGCGGCGGCTGCCCCGTTATGCACAGACGCAGAAGGACCACGGCAAACGTCCTGTCTACGTATGTCTTATCACTGAAGTAACGCATTGCAGCCCTGAACTGCGTAGCTATGGAGAGGAAGGATCATGCGCAGGAAGGCGCGAACAACACGCGTGTTGCGGGCAGAAAATGCCCGACTACGTCAGCGAATTAGCCAGTTGCAGGAAGAGCTTCAGGTGCAAAAGGTAGAAAAGCAGAAATTTACCAGACTGGCCGATAGTTATGCGACTACTCAAATCCAGACTGAGGAAGATATCCGGGTAAGTGAAGAGAAATTCCGTGCCTTTGTCGAACAGTCGTGGGATGGCATTATTCTTACCGATGATCAGGGCAGCATTATCGAGTGGAACCATAGTATTGAGCAGATTATGGGATTGAGCCGGGAGGAAGCGCTTGGGCGACCCATCTGGGATGTCCTCTTCCAGGTTACCCCGGAGGAGTGCCGGACGCCGGCAGCGTATAAACAGTTGAAAACGCAGACCCTGGTCTTCCTGCAAACGGGAGAGGCACCCTGGGGACGCACCGTGCTTGAGCGTACGGCCCGGCGGCCTGATGGCGCGGAACGGCATGTGCAGTCGATGATCTTTCCGATACAGACCGCGCATGGCTTGCTCAGTGCCGGCATCACGCGCGATATCACCGAGCGCAAACGGACGGAAGAAGCCTACCGCACTGTCGTTGAGCAGTCGCTCCAGGGATTAAGTATTTTCCAGAATGGCCGCATCGTTTTCACCAATCCGGCCACTGCCCAGATTACCGGCTATTCCCCCGAAGAACTACTGGCAATGACCAGCGCTGAAGTGCAGGCATTGACCCACCCGGATGACCGCCCCATGGTAACAGCCCGTGGACGTAATCGTATTGCGGGCAAGGACGAACCTTCCCGGTATGAATTTCGCATTCTTCACAAAGACGGCACTGTTCGCTGGGTTGAGGTGTTTTCCGTGCGTATTGCGTATCGCAGCCGGACTGCTGTGCAGATGACCTATATCGATATTACGGAGCGCAAACAGGCCGAGGAGCAGATCCGCTTCCAGGCGCAACTGCTGAATGAAGTCGGGCAGGCGATTGTGGTTTCACGGGTGGACGGCACCATTACAAACTGGAACCGGACGGCGGAACAGCTATATGGCTGGCCGGCGGCGGAGGTTATCGGGCGTGATGTTCTGAATATTCTCCCGAGCGAGGAGTGGATCACGCAGGCCAGTGAGATAATGAACCAGGTGCGCGCCGGGCAATCCTGGTCCGGCGAGTTTCAGGTCCGGCGGCGTGATGGCACCCCGTTCTATGTGCTGGCGACCGATGTACCGATATATGATGAACACGGGGAATTGAGCGCTCTTATCAACATCTCAACAGATATTAGTGCGCGTAAGCGGATGGAAGAGGCCCTGCGGGAGAGTGAAGAGCGCTATCGTGCCGTATCGAGCCTGACATCCGATTTTGCTTTTGCATTGCGAGTTGACCCCGATGGCAGCGTGATGCTTGAGTGGGTGGCGGGCGCGACCACGCGCATCCTGGGCCTGACAACGGACGAAATGAATGATCCGGCAAAAATGATGGGCACAGTCCATCCGGATGATCTTCCACGCATGGTTGAGCATCATAGGCGGATATTGACCGGGCAGACAACCGGCGCACTGGAGTTTCGCATTGTACGGCATGGTGAGATACGCTGGCTTAACAACCATTCACGTCCCATATGGGATGCAACGCACAAACGAGTTGTACGAATTTATGGCGCGGTCCAGGATATTACTGAACGAAAAGAGATAGAAGCGGCATTCCGCGCCAGCGAAGAACACTATGCCCGCGCAACCAACGCAGGTAAAGTCAATGTCTGGGATTGGGACTTGCGAACGAATGCGATCTATGTCTCGGATATGCTGAAGCAACTGCTCGGCTATGGGCATGATGTGCAGTGGGATATCATTAACGCATGGGAACAACTGGTCCATCCGGAAGATCTTGCGCGTCTGGTGGCGCTGCGTGAAGGGATCTATCGCGGCGAGGTTGACGAAGATACGGCTGAGTATCGGATGCGCCACCGTGATGGCAGCTTTCGCTGGTTTCTCTCGCGCTATCAGGTAATCCGTGATGCAGTGGGTACACCGATAATGCTATCGGGAACGGATACGGATATTACCGAACTCAAAGAGTTGGAGACGGCGTTGCAGCAGCGGGTACGCGAACTGGAGGTGCTGCACACGCTGATGAATGAGATTACGGGCGAACTCAATCTGGAGACGCTGCTGGGGGATATCCTGAAGTGGTCGGTGATCCTGCTTGACGCCAACTCCGGGCAGTTGGCGCTCTATGATGCGGAGCGGCATGAACTACAGATCCTGGCGGGCTACAACATGCACGATGAGTTTACCGGCAACCGCCAGTCGGTAACACCGGGTGGTACCGAACAGGTGCTGCTGACCCGCCGGCCGCTGGTTATCGAAAACTATCCCGCCTGGGTCGGGCGATTGCCGCAGTACCGGATCAATGCAAAAACGCTGCTCCTGGTGCCACTGCTGGCGGGTGAACAGGTGGTCGGCATTATCATTATTGGCGATGATCGTCCGGAACGTACGTTTACCGCAGCCGATACGGAACTGCTTACGCTCTTTGCGCAACAGGCCACGATTGCGATCCGCAATGCGCAGATCTTTGCCGAGGCGCGGCATCTGGCAACGATTGACGCGCTGACCGACCTGTGCAATCGCCGGGCCTTCTTTGAACTGGCGCAACACGAGTTTGAACGCTCCCGGCGGTATGGTCATCTGCTGTCGCTGCTGATGCTTGATATCGATCACTTCAAGCAGATCAACGATACCTACGGCCATGCCGCAGGCGACCAGGTTTTACGAACGGTTGCATACGAGTGCCGTGCCCTCCTGCGCACGCTGGATATTATCGGGCGGTATGGCGGCGAAGAAGTGATAATGGCGCTACCCGAAACCAATGAAGAGAACGCGCAGCAGGTGGCCGAACGGCTACGGCAACATCTGGCGCAGACCGTCATCTCCGCAGATGCCCACGCGGTACAGATCTCTGTCAGTCTGGGGGTGGCGACCGCGAACGATGTTGAAGAGTTGACCCTGGAAGCGCTCATCAACCGGGCGGATCAGGCACTCTACGCGGCCAAGCAGGCGGGCCGCAACCGGGTTGTCGTCTGGTCGGCCGCAAACGCGAACGGGAAGATCTGAGCAACCGCCCGTAGGGACGTGCTCTGCGGTTGTTCTGGTAGGACGCGCTTCTGCGCGTCCGCATTCCGCATAGTCTGAGCTATTCCACATACAAACCCGGCAAGCTCTGATAGTAACACGAGTTACGCGGTCACTGACCCGGAAGGGAATGTCGTCTCCGGCAGGGTGGAACCAGACATCCTTTTTGGAAAAAATGGTGCTCGGAGAGCACCATTTTTTCCAAAAAGATCGAAAAGAGTACCATGCTGCCGCAGGCGAGTCTGGCTTCCATCTGGTCAAACGTCCGGTTTGACTACTCACCGCCACGACTTACGCGGTTGCTCACCCGAAAGGAAATTTCGCCTCCGGCAGGGCGGAAGATTCCATTCTTTTTCACAAAAATTTTGCACTATGTGCAAAATTTTGTAAAAAAGATCCATAAAGTACCATGCTGCCGCAGGCGAAATGTGCCGTTACTGGGGCAAACATCCAGTTTGGGCACCGACCGCGTAAGTCGTAACCGCGTAACGCGTGTGATTCACACGCGTTACGCGGTCGTTGACCCGAAAGCGTATTTTGCCTCCGGCAGGGAGGAAGATTTGATCTTTTTTCACAAAAAATTTGCACACAGTGCAAATTTTTTGTGAAAAAAGATCAATCGGTACCATGCTGCCGCAGGCGAATCGGGCCGTTCATCCAGGCACATGCCTGATTTGAATGCCCACCGCGTAAGTCGTGTATTTGACAACGACGCGGTTTGCGATATGATACAATGTATCACTTCAGCTGGATGGTCATACCTGACCATACCCGGCGGATTTGCACTTTGTGCAAATTCTTGTAAAAAAGGTGGTTTCTTCCGCCCTGTCGAAGGCAATATCCCTTCTAGGGAAGGGATCGCGTAACACGTATCAGTGAGTAATGCTATGCTTAAAGAGTTGCGTAACACCGGCAATTTATTTCGTCGTCATCACCCGCCGCATCACACGGGGGATATCGTGCTGCGGGTCGCCGGGTTGACCGTGCGCTATGAGCGGGTACCGGCCCTGGAGGATATCTCCGCCGAACTGCGGCGTGGTGAGCGAGTGGCGGTTGTCGGGCCAAACGGAGCCGGGAAGAGCACCCTGTTCAAGGCGATTGTCGGGACGCTCAAGCCGACGAAGGGTCAGGTTGATGTGTATGGAACCGCGCCGGACAGCCATATCTGCATCGCCTACATTCCCCAGCGCAGCCAGGTTGACTGGAATTTCCCGGTCAGTGTGTTCGATGTGGTGATGATGGGGCGGGTGGGCAAACTCGGCCTGTTCCGCCGTCCGGGCCACCAGGACCGGCAGATTGTGCGCGAGGCGTTAGATCTGGTGAACCTGACCCCTCTTGTCAACCGGCAGATCGGGGAACTCTCCGGCGGGCAGCAGCAGCGCATGTTCATGGCGCGCGCGCTGGCCCAGGAGTCGGAGTTGATGCTGCTGGATGAACCCTTTACTGGACTTGACATAAAATCACACGAGGATATCTTCCGCATCCTGCAAGTTTTGCGGCAGCGCGAGGTAACCGTGCTGGTTGCGCTGCACGATCTACAGATGGCCGCCGAGCGTTTCGACCGGGTGATGCTGCTCAACAGTCGCCTGGTGGGATTTGGTCCGCCGGCTGAGGTGTTTACGCGCCAATGCCTGGTCGAAGCCTACGGAGGACACCTGCAGCTTATTGCCGACGGCAACGGCAACGGCTGGATCGCCCGCGCCGATACCTGTTGCGATGGGGGTGCCGCACATCATGATTGATCTGATCCGGGAACCGCTGCAGTATGAGTTTATGGTGCGGGGCTTCCTGGCCGCAATCATCGTCGGCATTGTCAGCGCTACGCTGGGCACCTATGTGGTGCTGCGGGGCATGGCTTTCCTGGGTAATGCGCTCTCGCATGCGATCCTGCCGGGGGTCGCCGTCGGCTATCTGATCGAAGGCGGCTCGCGTGGGTTGCTCTTCTGGTGGGCACTGCTGGCCGCGATCATCAGTTCAATCGGCATCGGGACGATCAGCCGGAACACCCGTGTCAAGGAGGACTCCGCGATTGGGATTGTGTTTGCCGGGATGTTTGCCCTGGGAATCGCCTTGATCTCGACCGTGCGCAGCTACAGCGTTGACCTGACGCACTTTCTGTTTGGGAACGTGCTCAGCGTGGGCAGCAGTGATCTCTGGCTGATCAGCAGCTTCGGCGGGCTGATTCTGCTGACCATCCTGGCCTTCTACAAGGAGTTGCTGGTGCTCTCGTTTGACCGGGTGCTGGCGACCACGCTGCGCCTGCCGGTGACGTTGCTGGACTACCTGCTCATGGTCCTGATCGCGGTGGCAATTGTTGTCTCGCTTCAGACTGTCGGGATCGCGCTGATGGCCGCGATGCTGGTGACACCCGCCGCCACCGCGTATCTGCTCACGCGCCGCCTGCCGGTGATGATGGCGATTGGCTCCGGCATTGCGGTGCTGTCCAGCATTGTCGGGCTCTATCTCTCCTACTACCTGGGCATTGCCTCCGGCGCGGCGATTGTGTTGACCAGTACGCTCTGCTTTATGCTGACCTGGGTATTTCAGGCGGCCCGGCGTTATCTGGCGATCCATCGGGAGCCCGTAGCCGAGCGGCCGGTAACACAGGCACGTCCGGCAACCAGTACACGCGCCGAGCAACCCGAGGTGGAAGAACACACGGGTGTCGGTAGTTAGGCTACGGGCCGGGGTTCAACGCGCTCGTAGCGCCAGCAGGTCCAGGTGGTGTGGTACACGCGGCCCGGCAAAATGGGTCATAATTTGTGCATTATTCTGCGGAGTAGCGCTCCGTCCGCCGGTTCGGTGCAACACAAACAGGTCATAGCCCGGCGCGCGTAAGAGGTTGAGATAGTCTGCGGGCGTAATCTCCGAGACAATCGGCAACGAAGTGGGGTTAAACTCGGTAAAGATGATGGGGTGGTGCTGCCGGATCAACTGCTGCATACCGCGTAGCGCGCGTCCCTCGGCCCCCTCGATGTCCATTTTGATCAGATCGATCCGCGGTTCTGCCGCTAAAAATCTATCCAGGATAATCGTCTGCACCTGGCAGGCCCAATCTGCCGGATCCCCCGGCTTGATCTGTCCATTGCTGTCGTCCATATTAAAACCAACGATCTCATCGGCATCGGATACGGCATACGGATGCACAACCACGTTGTCAAAACCGTTGGCCTGAGTACTCCGCGTCAGCAGCGCGGCGTTTTCTGCTCCCGGCTCGAAGGCAATAACCTTCCCGTTGTCACCGACGCGGGACGCTGCCAGCAGGCTGTAGTACCCGATGTTTGCGCCAATATCAACCACAACCATACCCGGACTGAGCAGTGAGCGCATAACCCCGGTAACATGCGCTTCGTAACTCCGCTTCAGGGCAATCCGCCCGCCGATTGCCCAATCATCAAGCCGAACATACAGCTTGAACTCGGCCAGCTTCAGCAAAACCGGGCGACGGATGAAAACAAAGCGTTTCAACCAGGAACGTTGGGAAAAGAGCATCTGACTCAATCGCACGCGCATATCTGATGGCCTTATGTTACTGCCGGGGGCAGTTATTTGTACCGGAAGCGAAAAGATAGTAGCAGCATTTCGTTATCAACCGATTCGCCTCCGGCAGGGCGGAACCAGACATCCTTTTCGGAAAAGTACCATGCTGCCGCCGGCGGTCTGTGTTTCATCTGGTGGTAGTGCCCCAGAGTGAGTGATGGGCAGCATGGCTATCGCATCAGAAAGCCATATACTTCACCACTACCACTACGAGCGTGGCACCACCCATCTGGTGAAACGCTCAATTTGATCGTCCACCGCGTAACTCGTGTGATTAATAGCAAACCGGCAGCAAGTTGTCAATTCGGTGCGGTAATCGTAACCGTCAGCGTATCGCTGATAACAAAGCCGGCGCGTGGCTGAGGTTCCTACCCCTGCGCATGCAATTCCGCCGCAATCAGCGAGAGCCGCCGGCGGATCGATGCCTCGGTCAGTCCCAGTTGCGCGGTGATAGCCGGCGGCGGTGTGCCCTGCATTGTGAGGTTCAGCAGTTCCTGATCGTGTACCTGAAGATGCGTCAGGCCGTTCGATACCCGCGGGTCGCTCTGCTGGTGGCGGTACTCATCCAGGATCATGCGGGCCATCAGCGGCGTAACCACAATCTCACCCGCGGCTACAGCGCGGATCGTCTGCAGCAACGTGTTGCTGTCGGCCTCCTTGACCAGGTAGGCCCGCGCGCCCGCCTTGAGTGCCTGTAGCACATAGGCCGCTTGATGGCAGACCGTCATAATGATCACGCCAATCGCGGCGGTATCGTCGGTGTCGGTTAGGTGGCGCGTGGCCTGCACGCCATCCAGCAGCGGCATGGAGAGATCCATCAGCACAACATCGGGATGCAGCAGTAGCGCCATGCGGTAGGCTTCATTGCCATCGGTGGCCTGCCCGACCACCTCAAGGTCTGGTTCGGCCTCGCAGACCTGGCAGAGGGCCTGCCGGACCATGGGGTGATCATCAGCAATCATGATGCGAATTGGACGTGACATTGGGTACCTCCATGCTCCATACAACTGCTCATACAAAAGAGCGACCACCGCCGGTGGTCGCTCACCATTTCTTGCTGCGCTGACGTTGCGGAACTTATGCAGTTTCGGGTTGGATCGCAGCGACGGGCGCTTCGACCTTCTCAGCGGCGCGGTCGCGGATCCAGGGCTTGCCGACCGGCAGGACATCGCGGCCAAACACATCGGCAAAGATCAGGTGGGCCATCACGTACCAGGCCGGCAGCGCACAGACCATCAGTTCATAGCCTGCAACCACCGTCATCGCCGGGAAGCCAAAGTGCGCCAGGTCCAGCAGGATAAAGCCGATCAAGAGCGTCGTAAAGGTCCAGGCCAGGGCG
>DAOTUI010000216.1:0-20480 GCA_034437035.1 Chloroflexaceae bacterium | reverse complement strand
CAGATCAATGATGGTGCGACAATTACTGGTACACCTGCTATTACGGTAAAAATCACAGCTAGTAATGCTGATCAGTATCGCTTGAGCAATGATGGCACAACCTTCTCCGAATATGCGAATATTCCACCTGATGGACTTGTACCATGGGGACTAGAAGCTGCGCCTGCTGGTAGTACTGCCTGTGTTAACCGCACGGTCTTTGGTCAGTTGCGGAGTTCAGCAAACCCGTCGCAGGATTCGGCTGTTCTGCAGGCTGCTATTACCTTTGATCCCGGTATTGATGCCACGGGCAGTATTCGCAACCCCTTCCTCGCCGGCAACCCGGCAGTCTTTACTCAGGGAGATGGCGTGCGTTTGCTGGAGAATGGGACAGATGGAGCGCGCGATGGTGATCCGCGCTATACGCGTATTCCCGGTTATTTCCTGGAAGCCCGTGGATTATCTGGGGAGTGTAGCGGTCTCGAGAGTTTGACCGTTAATACATCACCAGGTACAGTGTTTGGCTTTGATGAGAATGATTATCTCGGTGTAGCACTGGCTCTGCCGCAGGTTAGTACGGACGATCCTGTAACCTCTGTACAGGCCACAATGACGGATACAGTCGGGTATTCACAAGACTTTCAGCAGACGATCTACTATGATCCGTTACCGCCGCTTGTAACATCGGGAACTCCCCAGGTAGTTGATAATTCGGGCCAGACAATTACTACGACCAACTCTATCATCGTAACACTGAGTTTTGAGGATATAGCGGTTGTTGATAATCTCTATGGCAAGAATGGCGAGGAGTTCCCATTCTGGGGTGTCTGGGTTGCCAATAGTCTTACAGACCTTGATCCGAATGATCCCGAGGATGAAGATGCATTGAATGCGCTGGAATGGGCAACGGTTCCGGTGAATAACATCATAGCGAATGGAGAAACGTACACATTTAGTATGCCCTGGAGTCTCTTTAGCGGTCTTCCCAAGGATCAGTGGCAGGGTGGCGTTCCGTACTACACCTATGCACGTGTCCTGGACGGGGCCGGGAATGCTTCGACCACAATGCTGGAGTATGAAGTCTCGCTAAGTCCTGAATACGAGGTGCCGGAAATCCATCTGCCTCTGGTTGCGAGGTGAGTTTCGCTATAACCTATCGTGTAGATGTATGTGCCTCCCCATGCCTGCCGGTGCAGCGTGGGGAGGCACAGTTTTAGATTGTTTACCTGATATGAACTTTTGCTGCAACCTGCCGGTAGGAGGAAATATGACAACCGTTCCAGCGGTGGCACAGCGTGTCCTGTTACTCCGCCGATCTGACCCCGGACTGCTTGTCCTGCTGTTGGTTTTCCTGGTACTGCTGCCGCTCAGTACTCCCCGCATCTATGCCACCGATGAGGTGCAGTATTATGCCTACCTGCGTTCGTTCTATTTTGATCGTGACCTGGATTTTCAGAATGAGTACCGGCATTTTGCGGAGATTGGCCAGCGCAACAACGATCCTGCCGTTTTTAATGCACTCCTGCGCGATAATCCCGCCGATCCGCCGCGCAACCTGGAGACTGGGAAATTCCGCAATGTTGCCCCGGTCGGCTCGGCGCTCCTGTGGTCTCCCGGCTTTATCCTGGCAGACCTGGGAGTGCGGACTGCCAACCTGTTTGGCGCGAATATCCCTGCCGATGGCTACTCCGCGCCCTATATCTGGGCGGTCTGCTTCATGTCGGCGCTCTATGCACTGCTGGGGCTGATCCTGACCTACCGCCTGGCCCGGCGGTTTGCCTCAGTCTTTGCGGCGGCTCTGGCAACCGTGACCGTCTGGTTGGCGTCACCGCTGCTGTTTTACACCTACATTGCTATGCCCTGGTCCCATGCGACCGCTTTCTTTCTCTTTGCGCTCTTTCTGGCGTTGTGGCTCCATGGCTGGGAGCGACCATTGGTTGAGCGGATGGCCCGCCGTCCCCTGCAACAGTGGCTGCTGCTCGGTCTGGTGGGTGGGTTGATGACGATCACGCGTGAGCAACTCGGTCTGCTGCTGATTATTCCGGCAGTCGAAGGAGTAGTTGCCTATGTACGACTGGCAGGTCGGCGACACTGGAGTGCGATTGGGCAGTTGTCGGCGCATCATGGTGCTTTTCTGGCAGCCTTGCTGATCGGGCTGTTGCCCCAGTTTGCCGCCTACCAGGTGTTGAACGGGCGCCCTGGTCCTTCCTCAACCGTGGGCAACAAACTCGATTTCACCAGTCCTAACTTCTTCAATACGCTGCTTGATCCGGCCCATGGTGCGTTTCTCTGGAGCCCGGTGCTGGTGATCGGGTTGGTCGGACTGTTCTGGCTGGCCCGGCAGGATCGGCTGCTGGCGGCATTGCTGGGCCTGGGCTTTCTTGCGCAGACCTATATTAATGGTTCGTTTGGCACGACCTGGCACCTCTCCGGCGCGTTTGGCTTCCGCCGCCTGATTGAGTGTACGCCCATCTTTGTACTGGGACTGGCGGTACTACTGGACTGGCTCCGGCTGCGGGTGGGCTATGGGCCACTGGTTGCTCTGGCGCTGCTGCTGGTCTACTGGAATGTCGGGTTGATTGCGCAGTGGGCCTTTGTGCGCGTGGATGCCGGATTTCGTAAGGGGCTGATCTGGGAGGATATGCTCTACTACCAGTTTGTGGAGGTGCCACGGCAGGTGCTGGCGAAAGCGTATTACCTGTTTGCGGATCGATGCCGGTTTGTACAGAATTGTTAGGGCACTTCCTCTCCATGCTCGTCCGGCTCTTCACCTTCTAACTCGCGCACTTTGCTGCGGCGCTTGCCCCGGCGAGAGGATTTGGTACCGGCAAGCTGTTTGATGGCCGCGTCGATCTCAGCATTTTCTTCCTCGATCTGTGCAGCGTAGGCTTCAAGTTCGCTGCTGCGCCGCTGGCGGAGTGCCAGTGGCGCAATGCGTTGGATGTCCTCAACCCTGACCTCGCTGCGAAAGTCGGCGGCGGCGCGGGCGCGGGCGCCTTCCAACAGCGCAATTTCGGCCCGGTGCGAGGGGATCTGCAATGTCTGGATCAGCGTCATCGCCGCCGTCTCGGCTGCAGGTGGCAGGCTGACATGTGGCAGGATCTCGCGGGCAGCGGCGATTTCACTATGCAGCGCGGCCGTCTGTTCGGCATACAGCACGCGAAATGCCTGCGGATCGCGGCGAAATGCCTGGGTCCGCCGATAGACTTCCAGGCGTTGTTGGGCTTCATTCAGCGGCGCAATCCAGACCCGCAGGCCAAAACGGTCCATAATTTGCGGGCGCAGTAGCCCCTCTTCGGGATTCATTGAGCCAATCAGGATAAACTGCGAGGCAAAGAGGCGGGTCATCGGACCCCGCCGCACCAGCGTACGCCCCTGCGCGGCGGCATCGAGAATGGCATCAACCACACGGGAGTCAAGCAGGTTAATTTCGTCCACATAGAGCAGGTTGCGGTGCGCTTTTGCCAGTACGCCCTCTTCGAGCAGGATTTTTTGCTGCTCCAGGGCCACCCGCTCATTAATTCCGCCGACCACATCTTCCATGCGCGCGTTCAGCGGTAGTTCGATCAAGCGCATTGCTGCGCGCACCACCTGCCGCTCTCCCTCAGCATCCAGTTCTTCATGCTCGGTCAGCGGGAGCACATCAAGCAATCCCCGCACAGCCGTTGTCTTGCCGACGCCGTACGGTCCACTCAGTAACACTCCACCAATCTGCGGATTGACCAGCGTCAGGATGAGCGCCGTCTTCAGTTCCGGTTGACCAACAAGGGCAAGCAGCGGGAAGGGTAGGATATCGTCCATGATTAACGCTTGGGGTTTATGGGTTACGGGTTAACGGTTCGGGATCAGGGGCAATACCTTTTAAATAAGACGACGTACACGGGTACTCCCCTGAAAAGATATATCGCCTCCGGCAGGGTGGAAGATCCCATCCTTTTTCACAAAACATTTGCACACAGTGCAAATGTTTTGTGAAAAAGGATAAAAACGTACCATGCTGTCACAGGCGAGTCTGGCTCGTATTGGTCAAACGTCCGGTTTGCATGTCAACCGCGTAACTCCTGTTATTTGAAAGGTATTGGGGCCAGGGTTTCGCGCTCAGGAGTATGGATTTACTAACCGTTAACCGTTAACCCCTAACCGTTAACCCCTAATTCCTACTAAAGCATTTCAATCTCGTAGCTGACCAGCGGGGCATCGGGACGCCGGTCCTCGATAAAGCGAACCACCGCCTCAAGCTGACCATGAGCGTAGCGCTGTGACGTAGAAACGCATGAGACACCCAGCACGGCTTCCTGCCAGATATCTTGCGAGTCGACCTCGGCAATTGACACGTTAAACTCATTGCGTACGCGGGCAATCACTGACTTGACGACGCGGCGTTTATCCTTCAAGGAGAAGGCCATTGGTAAATGAAGGGTGATCGTGCAGACTCCAATTATCACGGTAGTGATGCAGGTGTTAGACGTCAGTCGGCATCCAATTGCACATGGCTGACCAGTGACATCTAAGCGCTAATTCCAGGAACCCAGTCCACTCCACTCGCCGGAGACACCACGGTCCCCGGAGCCGGAGCGGGGCGGCAGCAGCAACATCTCCGTACGGAGCGCTGTTGCAATCTCATGCATACGTGTGGCGACATCGGTTTCCAACCAGCGCTGCTTCCGTTCATTGGAAACCTGCAGGCGATGCGCCAGTTGATAGGTCATCTCGACCACATCTTCCGAAAGCTGTTCAGGCTGGTTCTGAAAGCCGGTGGCTGCCGTCACCGCTTGCCAGTAACGATCATAGGTTTTATGCAACTCCTGGGCAACTGTCGCCACCGCCGCCCCACTCTCTTCCGGCAGCATTGATACCGAGGCAACCATGTAGGGCATCTTCTGAAAGGTATACTGAATGCGGAAGCGCCGCTGACCGACGGCCGCCAGGTAGTAGCGCCCATCCTCAAGCCGTACATGCTTGGTAATCTGGGCCGCTGTGCCAATCTCATGCGGCACTGCCGGCTGACCCACCTCTTCGCCCTCGCGGATCAGCACGACACCAAATGGTGTCTCTTGCTCCAGGCAGCGTGCGATCATCAACCGGTAGCGCTCCTCAAAGATGTGCAAGGTGAGGGGCGCACCGGGAAACAGAACACTATTCAGTGGAAAAAGCGGCAGTTTCTGCTGGGTCATATTTACTCACTATGCCACGTACATGTCCATACGATGGCGGCGCTTGAACCAAGGTGTAAATCAATAACCAGTTCAATCTCCGGCCCGGAGAAAAGCTGAAGCGCAGCATTATAATCAAACGCAACCGCGCTACCCTCCAGCAGCATCAACAGGTTGCCGACGCGCAGTTCGAGCAGCTCGGGGCGCAGTTCTGCACCGCTGGCTCCAACTGCAGCCAGCAGTGCGCCCCAGTCAGGTTTTCCTTGCATACAGGAACGCCGCACAGTCATTGAGCGGGCGACGGCCTGAGCCACCTGGCGTGCATTGGCTTCGCTGGAGGCCCCCCGCGCCACCACCTGAATAATCTTACCGTTCCCAGCGGCATCGCGCACAATCTGCTGGGCCAGATCAGCGGTCAGGGCATCAAGCGCCTCCTGCCACGCGCCATACTCCCACGAACTGGCATCGACAATCGGTGCGCCCTCGGCTGCGCCATTCGCCATCAGCAGTATTGTGTCATTCGGTGCGGTATCGCCATCAATGGTCAACCGGCTAAACGAGCCGGCAACACTCTGCTGGAGCGAACGATTGAGCAGGCGCTGGTCAATTGCCAGGTCGGTAGTCATCAGGCAGAGCAGGGTCGCCAACTGGGGATGCACCATGCGGGTGCCCTTGGCCATACCCGCCAGCGTCACGCTATGCCCATCGCGCAGTTGAATACGATACACCCGCTCCTTGGAGCGCGAGTCTGTGGTTAATATCGCTGAAGCTGCCCGCCGGCCACCACCGCTGTCAAGCTCGGAAACCGCGCGCTTGATGCCGTCGATCATATTATCCATCGGCAGTTGCACCCCGATAATCCCCGTGGACATCAGCAGAACACTATCGCGGGGGACTTCAAGTTCATCAGCGACAATCTTGGCGCACTCGACAGCATTTTCCAGACCAGTCTGCCCAGTACCCGCATTCGCATGTCCGGCATTGATCAGCACTGCCCGGATATGATCCCGATGACGCGCCAGGATCGCCTGATCAAAAAAGACCGATGCCCCGATAGTTGCGCTGGTCGTAAACATCGCGGCGACATTGCAGGGTTGCTGGGAGTAGACCAGCGCCAGGTCGCGCGCCTTCTTTGCCGCCTTGAGTCCACACGAGACCCCCGTAGAGCGGTACCCGGTCGGACTGGAGATATGACCATCTTCAAAAATTGTGTAGCTCATAGTGACGAACGCCAAACCACAAAGACGAACACCAGGCCGTTACCCGAAACGAATGGAGACTGGTTATTCGCAGGGCTACCACACACGACAGAGCAATCCCTTGAGATATTCACCTTCGGGGAAAGTCAGCAGCACCGGATGGTCGGCTGCCTGCGTTAACCGTTCCAGCACCTGAACATCGCGGCATGCATCGCGGGCGGCCCCGAAGACGACTTTTTGAAACAGATCGGACGAGATTACTCCCGAACAACTAAACGTCACCAGAATACCGCCGGGGCGTAGCAACTGGAGTGCCAGCAGATTGATATCTTTGTACCCCCGGGTGGCCCGGTCAACCTGGGCCTGGCTATGCGCAAACTTGGGAGGATCGAGGATCACGACATCAAACTGGCGTCCCTCGTTGCGATACTGGCGCAGCAGATGGAAAACATCGCCGGCAACTGGTGTAACGGGGGTTTCCACCTGGTTCAACTGCAGATGTTCTTGCAAGAGTGCCAGTGCCGTTGCACTGCTGTCAACGGCGGTGATAGAACGGGCCCCGGCCAGGGCTGCATAAAGCGTAAAGCCACCGCTATAGCAGAAGCCGTCCAGGACATCTTTCCCGGCGCAGTAGTCCGCCACCCGCTGCCGATTCGCGGCCTGATCCAGATAGAACCCGGTCTTCTGCCCGGCGCGTAGATCAACGGTAAAGCGGGGGGCCGGCAGCGCAGTTGTCCCGCGCCCGTGAAAAACCAGGTGCGGCGGCGGCTCCGCTCCCCAGAGCAGTCCTTCCTGGGGGGGCAATCCCTCTTTTTCGCGTACTTCGGCGTCACTCCGTTCATAGATGCCCTGGGGCCGCATCTGCTCTGCCAGCAGTTCAACAATATAATCGGCATGCGCCACCATGCCCTGTGTTAACAGTTGAACAACCAGATATGCACCGTAGCGATCCACAATCAGACCCGGCAAACCATCCGACTCGGCATACACCAGTCGGTATGCGGCCTGTTCTGTTTCCCCTGGATCGTCGTCTGCGGCATACCCCGGCAGTGTTGTGCGGTTGAACGCGGCCCGCTTCAGACGTTGCCGCAGCAGGTTCACGTCCAGCGTCTCGTTCTGATCCCAGGTAAAGAGCCGCACCCGAATCTGCGAACGACTGCTCCAGGTACCCCGGGCCAGCCATGCGCCACCAGCGGCATAGATATCGACGACATCGCCATTGTCGGGAGATCCCTGGAGTGTGGCAATTGCCCCAGAGAAAACCCAGGGATGCCGCTGTAGGACAGGCCGTTCACGACCGGGACGTAAGATGACTGCGTGCATACGTACGATCCTCACTCATCCCGTTAAATGTAACACAGCGTTGTGCTGCGGTCAAGCGTGAATGGCAGGAATTTCGCCGGGGAAGTTACCCGGGTAACCGGACGTTGTCGCCGCTCAACGCGACTAACCCATCCTGGGCCAATCCCGCCAGCAGTTCACGTAGCCAGGGCAGATGTTCTGAAGTGTAATCATCGCGGAGTTGTGGCCCCAGTTGCTCCAGCGTGAGGGCGCTGCCGGGTTCGATCACACGCAGTGCGGCGATAATCCGTCCGCGATAGTAGCGATTTGAACCCACAAATGGCGCTTCACGCCGCTCGGCCACCCGGCGGACGGGGCGGCGCGCCGGAGGATATGGCGTACCCTCCGCTGGTGTGGTGGCGAAGATCTGCTCATCGGCACTACGCCAGGCAGCATAGGCACGACAATCGGTGCGCAGCGGACAGCGCCGGCAGGTAGGGGACTTGGCGGTACAGATCAGCGCACCTAACTCCATAACAGCCTGGTTCCATGTCCAGCCCTGACCGGGTGGAATCACCGCCTGCCCCAGGGCCAGCAGTTCCCGATCCGGCGTGGCCGGCGGCTGATCCTCGGGTCCGACCAGACAGCGCCGCAACACCCGGCGGATGTTGGTGTCCATAAAGGCCACATCCTGCTCAAAGGCAAAGCAGGCAACTGCACCGGCGGTGTAGGGGCCGATGCCGGGCAGTTGGCGCAGTTCGGCCACGCTCCGGGGAAACAGACCGCCATGCTCCTCCAGGACTACCCGAGCTGTTCGCTGGAGATTGACGGCGCGGCGATTGTAGCCCAACCCGGCCCACATGCGAATAACCTCGGCGGTGGGAGCACCGGCAAGATCTTCCAGGGTGGGAAATGCTTCCAGGAAGGCGGCATATTTGGGCCGCACCCGCTCGACCTGCGTCTGCTGGAGCATAATCTCGGCAACCAGAACCTGATAGGGGTCGCGCGTCTTCCGCCAGGGCAGGTCGCGCGCAGCGGTAGCAAACCAGGCCGGCAGATGCTGCTGGATGGTTGCCGGTTCGGTTGCTACGGGCGGGCAAACTGTTGCGTTGGGATCCATGCGCTATGCCGTGGCTGGAACACTTCCCTGGCTCTCACGGCGGGCTTCGATGACGTTGGGAATGCGGTTAATTTTATCGAGCAGCAGCGTCAGTTGATCGAGACTCTGGATCGTGATCTGGATAACCAGCATCGTACGGCCCTGCTTACGTACCGGTACCTGGTGGACCTCTTCGATGTTGACTTGGGCATCGGCAATAATGCTGGAGATATCCCGCCACAACCCGACCCGATCCCAGGACTCAATCCGAATGGGGACAGGATAGCCCCGGGGACTCTCGTCACCCCAGGAGACATCGATCAGGCGCTCTTTGTTGCGCTCATTCACCACTGTGCGACAGTCCGCGCGATGGATCGTGATGCCTTTGCCGCGCGTGACATACCCTACAATCGGCTCACCCGCGACCGGATTACAACAGCGGGCCAGCCGGGTCAGCACACCTCCTGCGCCGCGAACTTTGATGCCGTTTTCATCAGTGCGAAGCGGGGCTGATGGGGTAAAGTTGGGGATAAGTGCCAGTTCATCGTCGTGGGGTTCGGTCTGTTGGGCCAATACTTTCTGGACCACCTGGCGCGCGGTCGTCTCACCGCCGCCAATCAGGGCAAACAGATCCTCGGTGCTGCGTGCGCCCCAGATCGAGACAACCTCGTCAAAGGCCATCGTTGCCAGACCCAGCCGCTTGAGTTCCTTCTCCAGTAAATCGCGCCCGGCGGCAATATTCTCGTCGCGCTCCTGGCGGCGGAAGTAGCGCCGAATATGGTTGCGGGCACTACTCGTCTCCACAAAGTTGAGCCAGTCGCGACTGGGGCCACGCGGCGCTTTGCTGGTCATAATCTGGACAATTTCGCCGTTGCGCAACTGGTGGTCAAGGGATACCAGGCGACCATTGATTTTGGCACCAACGCAGCGATGCCCGACTTCGCTGTGGATGCGGTAGGCAAAATCCACCGGCGTACTGCCGACGGGCAGGTCAATAATCTTGCCCTTAGGCGTAAAGACATAGACCTGATCCTGAAAGACATCGCTCTTGAGGCTCTCGACAAACTCGCGCGCGTCGGTCATCTCGCGCCGCCACTCGATCAGGCCGCGTAGCCAGGTCAGCTTCGTCTCAAAGTTCGTATCGTTCCGGCCGAAGTCCTCTTTGTAGCGCCAGTGCGCTGCAATCCCGTGATCGGCGACCTCATGCATCTCCTCCGTCCGGATCTGCACTTCACAGGGCGTTCCGCCGGGAACCAGCACCGTCGTATGCAGCGAACGGTACATACTCTCCTTGGGCACGGCAATATAGTCGTCAAACTCTGAGAGGATCGGTTTCCAGATATTATGCACAATTCCCAGCACCCGGTAGCACTCGCTGACCTCGTTGACAATCACCCGTACCGCCAGCAGATCGAAGATCTGGTCAAGATTAACACCCTTGCGCTCCATCTTGCGATAGATTGAATAGATATGTTTGGGGCGACCGCTGATGGAAGCCATGATATGTTCTTTATCCAGTGCCTGCCTGAGCCGGGCCATCACCCGCTGCACAATTCGTTCGCGTGCTTCGCGGCGGAGCATCAGTTGCTGGGCAATCTCACGGTACTTCTCGGGCTGGAGGGTTTTGAAGGAGAGGTCTTCCAGTTCGGACTTGATCTGCCAGATACCCAGGCGATGCGCCAGCGGTGCGTAGATCTCCAGCGTTTCGCGAGCCACCCGGCCCTGCTGCTCCTGCGATGTTGCGCCGAGCGTACGCATATTGTGCAACCGGTCAGCCAGTTTGATCAGCACCACGCGGGGATCATCGGCCATGGCGATAAACATTTTGCGGTAGGTGCCGGCCTGGGCGTCTTCTTTGCTGCGCGCCTCCAGCACCGACAGCTTGGTGACGCCATCAACCAGGTAGGTAATTTCCGTGCCGAAGAGTTGCTCCAGTTGCGCCAGTGAGACGCCGGTATCCTCAACAACATCGTGCAGCAGGGCCGCGGCAATGGAGCCGGCATCGACCTGCAGATCGAGCAGAATACTGGCAACAGCCACCGGATGATCGATGTAGGGCTCACCGCTCCGCCGCTTCTGCCCTTCGTGCGCAATAAAGGCAACCGTGTATGCCTGGCGAACAATCTCTTCATCGGCATCGGGATAGTAGGAGTGCAGGCGACCAATCAGGGCATTAACTGTGGGGCTGTGTAAAATGTCTGGGGAGAGGAGTTCGTCGAGTGGGGCATTCGTAAGTTGGTCCGGTGTAATTCCATTCCGCGTGGACGTGTCGGGCACACTACTCGCAGGCCCTGGGTAACGGGTGTCGGTGGTGGTACCAGCACGACCGACCGGAGATATGTAGGTAGAGTCCATTGGCGGCCATCCTTCCACTGCTCTGGCTGACACAATACCCAGGCTGCCGTCCAACGATACCGGGTGCGATAGTATAGTGTAACCTGGACAGAGACAATCCCTGAGAATAAGATGAGCTTAAGATGGCCTGACCTGCTGCGTTACCGTAACGGTCGGTTGCAGCACTGCCACCTAAGCTCACAAAGAGTCGGGCAGTGCTGCATTCCATTGCTCTATTTCCGGCCTGTTCCGGTCTGACTGGCACTACCCGTTAGCAATCTCCTGATCGCGTGAAAACATTTTGAAGTATTACCTGGAAGGATAGCACGGCGCTACAGCATTGTCAAGGCAAATGCCCGGCTGATGTTTGGGAATCCGGTCTTATGCAGGGGTGTTCCCCTCACGCTTTGAGTTGCACCAGAGGGCTACGATATGGTACCATCATAGTTCATGCAACGGACAGATTATGGTAGGAGCAGGCAGACGTAGGACAAAGAACAAACACAGTGTTTGTTAGCCATGCATCAGACACGCTTTGTTCTATGTTTCTTTGTTTTGTGTTCTCTATACACAGGCTATTATGAAACATCGATATCGAGTTTACCTATGTGGCGGGCCCCGCTGTTCTGCCCAGGGCAGTGCTACGCTGCAGCAGCAATTGGACTTCGCCGTCTGGGAGCAGGATCTAGACACGACGGTGGAGATCATTGTCAGTGGGTGCCAGGATCGCTGCGACCAGGGGCCAAATATGACCGTCTGGCCGGGGCCGCACCGCTACGCCGGGTTAACCCGTCCGGCAATTACCCGGATCGTTGCAGAGCATCTGCGTGATGGTATGCCCGTGGAGAGTCTGCTTGCGGCTACGCCGCAGAACAAAGAACTGGAGAACAAAGAACAAAATCTGTCGGCGGACCCATAATCGGCCTGCTCAGGGTGCTTGCTGCTTGTGTTCTCAGTTCTCTGCTACTACTTTCGATAGACACTTCTTTTGAAAGCATGGTATACTGACAGTAGTCAGCAGAGAACATTGAACAGAGCAACTCCGAATAAATGGTATGATTGAAAATATCTGATGAAGTTGTAGTGGAGATAAACCCATGAGTCTCTTTTCACGCGGAGAGAGTCCGGTTAGTGAGCAGCAAGTGGTGGGCGCGTTGAGTACGGTGCAGGAGCCCGAACTTGGCGGCGATCTGGTTTCGCGCAAGATGATCAAAGATGTGAAGGTGAATGGAGGCGCGGTCGCCTTCACCGTGGAGTTGACGACCCCGGCCTGCCCACTGAAGGATCAGATCCGCGCTGAAGCTGAGACCGCCGTTCGGGCTATTCCCGGCGTAACCAGCGTTGAGGTTGAGTTTACCGCCGTGGTGCGCCCGCAGAGCGGTATTCCGGATCAGGCGACGATTCCGGGTGTGGCAAATGTGCTGGCCGTTGCTGCCGGCAAGGGTGGTGTCGGCAAATCTACCATGGCGGTGAATCTGGCGGTGGCGCTGGCGCAGGAGGGTGCGCAGGTCGGCCTGCTGGATGCCGATGTGTTTGGCCCATCGACGCCACTGATGCTGGGAGTCAGCGGCCAACCCGAAGCCTTTGAGGATGCGCGCGGGCAGGCGATGATGGTTCCGCTTGAGGCACATGGGATCAAGCTGATCTCCATCGGCTTCTTGATTGACGAGAGCCAGCCGGTGATCTGGCGTGGGCCGATGGTGACGCAACTGCTGCGTCAGTTTCTCTACAATGTCGCCTGGGCCCCCCTGGACTATCTGGTGATTGATATGCCGCCGGGTACGGGTGATGTGGCGCTGACGCTGGCACAGTCGCTCCCGCTGACCGGGGCAGTGATCGTGACCACGCCGCAGATGGTTGCCACGATTGATGTCGTCAAGGCCATGCAGATGTTTCGCAAGGTCAACGTGCCGCTGCTGGGCCTGGTTGAGAATATGTCCTATTTTATTGCGCCCGACACCGGGAAGCGCTACGATATTTTTGGCACAGGTGGTGCCGAGCGGCTGGCACAACAGCAGAATCTGCCGCTGCTGGGGCAGATCCCCCTGGGAACCAGTGTCCGTGAGGGTGGCGATCAGGGTAGACCCGCTGTTATTAATGATATGCCGGATGCCTATGCCGAGGTCTTTCGGGAAGTTGCCCGGCAACTCGCCGCCCGCATCAGTGTGCTGGCATACGCCTGATTTGACGGAATGAACCACAAACAGCACGAGTAGCGCTGCACAACAAACCAGGTTGTTAAAAACTCGTGCTGTTTGTGGTTTCAACAGGTGCAATTGTACTTGACCGGCCATTTCAGATGGACTATTACTATGATTTCACTAACTTTTTTTGAACCACAGGAACTACCCGCCTATCCGACAGACTCACCCGCGCTCGACAATTATGGACGGCGGATCGATTACCTGCGCGTTTCGCTAACCGACCGCTGCAATATGCGCTGTGTTTACTGTATGCCGGCCAAGGGGATGCAGTTTACGCCCCGTCCCGAACTGCTAACCAATGCTGAGTTGCTGCTGGTAATCGGTGCGGCGGCAGCGGCGGGCTTCCGGAAGATCCGACTGACCGGCGGGGAACCAACCCTGCGTCACGGTCTGGTGGAACTGGTGCGCGCGATCAAGGCCACACCGGGGATCGAGCATATTGCGATGACCACGAATGCGTTACGGCTGCGGCACCTGGCCCAACCGCTCAGGGAGGCCGGGTTGGACCGGGTGAATATCAGTATCGACAGTCTGGACCCGCAGAAGTTCCGTGAGGTGACGCGCGGCGGGAAGCTGGAGGATGTCTGGGCGGGACTGGCAGCGGCGACGGAGGCCGGGCTTGCTCCCATCAAGCTCAATGCCGTAATTGTGCGCGGCATGAATGATGATGAGGTGGTGCAACTGGCACGCCTGACGACCCGCTACCCCTGGGAGTTTCGCTTTATCGAGGTGATGCCGCTGGCCGGGGTGGCCGGGCTGGCGCAGGAGGGTGTAATCAGCAGTGCCGAACTGGTGGCCCGGATTGATGCGGAACTGGGACCGCTGGAGGAGCTGGGGCAGGCCAGTAGTGATCCGGCCCGGCGCTATCGCATTCCCGGCGCTCCGGGCAAGCTCGGCTTTATCAGCAGTGTCACCGATCCCTTCTGTGCGACCTGTAACCGTATGCGCCTGACGGCTGACGGACGGCTGCACCTCTGCCTGCTACGCGATGATGAGATTGATCTGCGGGCGGCGCTGCGCAGTGGCGCAACGCCGGAGCAACTGGAACAAATTGTCCGCCATGCGGTGGCAGTCAAGCCCTGGGGGCACGGCCTGCCGGAAGGTATCCTGCCCACGGTACGTGGTATGTCGCAGATTGGCGGGTGAGTTGCCGTTAGCCGCCGGCGTGCTGCACCTGCTGTCCCCCTTGCTGACCATGTTCATGCTGCGCGCGATGCTTCGGGTTGTGCATACCTTCTTTCACACCGAGTTTCACCAGCAGCACATTCACCGGATAGGCCGCAATTAGCCCCATCGTCAGCGAGAAGGCCAGTGATGACCAGAAGAGCGACTCGCCCATAGTTGCCTCGCCCGCCAGCCAGATATCGGTGCCGATGGCCACAATCTCCATCACCGTAATGCCGGCGGTCTCGCTGTAGAAGGCATCCCACAGCGCCTGCCGCAGGCCGACGCCCTGCTGCATGAGCGGCCCAACGGTCATGGCATAACCGGCCACATATGCCGGCAGGAAGGTAATTCCGGCGACCCACCAGGTACTCAGTGAGAGCAACCCGGCGGCGATAATGATCCCGGTTACTTCGCCGGCACCACAGCCGGAGTAGCAGTGCGAGTTGGAGCGGAAGCCCCGCCGCCAGAGCGAGTTGCGGCGGATCTGCTTGCGCCCGGAGTAGTAATAGATTGCAGTCCCACCGGGCCGGAGTAGAGCACTGTCAGGAACCAGACGGCTTTCATCAGCGGCATAATGCCGGGATTGTGCTGCCGCAGGTCATAGATCAGGATACCCAGCGCGATAAGGACCAGTACAATCCAGATGCCAAGCAACCAGGGATTGGTCAGGATGGCCTGTAAAAATTGTTGCAGTTGATTCATTTCTGTTCTCTCCACATCTCTGCTGTATTTCCGTCACATTTTTCTATTGCAAAGGATGTGCCATGGGAGAGAACGACAGAACAAAGCACTAGAGAACAAAGAACTGCCGCCTTCAGACAGCAGTAGAGGGCATGCTCTGCAGCATTCTTCTGATGCGTGCCATAACCGCAGTATGTTCTCAATGTTCATCATGTGGTTCCCGGCCAGCCTGACTGCTGGCAGAGCATCCATCCGCGCATTGGGAGGTCTATCGCCGAATCACGGGCAAGAAGACCGTTCCGGCGGCATCGAAGTCATCATCCACAATGCGTAGGGGACGCAGGTATTCACCTTCAAATCCATTAACCTCGGCCCGAATGCGATACCCATAGCCGGGACCAATGGAACCGCTGTAGGGAAACCGCTCAATATTAAACGCTGCACCGGGTTCCGGTAAGCGCCGCGCGCTGACGAGGATATCAATCGGGGTGTCATCCGCATCGAGCAACTCAATCGTCACATTCGCCGCAATCGGCAGGTCATACGCAATCGTAATTTCCGCCGGGAAGGTACGTTGATTGACGATACCGATCTGGGTACGAAACAACAGCAGGTCAGGCGCACGTGAAAAGCGTGCCCCCGTATTGGCATCAATCCCTTCAAACAGGCTATCGGCCGGGATAATGCCCGTTTCGCGGTCGTTCACACGGGTGGCACGCAGTCCAATATCCGCTCCTGTCCACTGTGTCCGGGTCGGCTGGCGGGGAAACTGCATGTTATAGAGCACCCGTTCCTGGTAGGGGTAAACATTAACGGGAAGCGCAGGAAGCTCTGGGGTAGGTAGCCACCTTGCACCTGGATCTCTGCTCAACTCATAATCAGGTAATATGTTATCGGGATCATTAGGAGCGCCATCACAATATGACTTTTCACCATCACAGTTAGGATTATTGACCCGGCGTCCAACCGGCGGATCTGATATGCGATTTGCCGGGCCGCCATTATAACTTGAGAGGGCATAATACCAGTTGATCGGGAAACGCGGGTTCTGGTCATTTACGACGGGCAGATTGCCGGTACGGCCCATTTCCCAGAGCGCAGCCAGGCGGGTCGCCCCCGCTGCAATATTTGCCCGGGTGTTATTGCACAGGTTGGTATTTACCGTCGGCGAACTGGTAAAGCCAAAGAGTGGATTGGGAGCGGCTGTTGGTCCCCGATTGATCTGCATCAGTCCATAGTCGCCATTACTCTCTAACGTTACCGCGCCATCCGGGCCCGGTTCATACTGTCGCCAGAGGCTCTCGTTCCCCCCACGCTGCGCAGCATTTTTCCTGGAAGAAAGTTTCCAGTCGTGCCCGCCTCATCGACCACCCGCCAGTCAAAATCCCCCAGGGTGCCGCTGCTTGAGATCGTCTCCTGGAACAGTTGCTCTTTGGAGTCCAGGCTGCGCTCACCGGGTTGATTATAGTCCGGGGGGCGGGTGTCCGGATCGTTCGCATGCGCGTTCAGATCCGCCGGTCCCGGTGGCTTTGGCGCGATGGGAATACAGCCGGCCGGATCTTGTTGATATACCGACTGTGCTTCCAGGTGACGGGCAGTGGATTGGTTGCTCAGGAGGCAGCAGATACAGACCACAACGATAATGCGATGTGTCACATGTGACATTGTGCAGCTCATGCTGTTTACTGTGTCATCCAGCCTACAACGTTTATGCACGTGCTACCGCTGGACAACTGTCGCCAGGTCTGGGTGGGCATGTGATAGAGCCAGGATTGTTGCGGAGAGCCGTTACCAAAGCAGCCTACCAGCCACTGTCCATCGGGCGAGGTGCTGCGTATACCGGGGCGGTCTAACCCGGGACCAGCCGGTGGTAAGACGGCGCGCGCTACTACCGGCATCTCCGGCATGGTTCGAACGCTGACCGTGCCCATCGGCCCATCGCCAAAGGTTAGGATATGCTGACTATCCTGCGCCCAGAATGCCTGGTTGGGTACGATGTCGGTTTCCTGGGTTTGACCAGTCACTGTGTTAAACAGATAGGGTTGATAGGATGCTTCGCCCATGCCAAAGAGCAGATAATGACCATTGGGGGACCACTTCCGACAGAAGAATGATTGTTCTGCGGTGCGCGGCATTGCGGCTAACACCTCCTGCATACCCGTTAATGGATCAATGGCAACGATATCGCGGGGTTGGTCATACCCACGAAGCACCGAGACCAGGACGCGATCCTGCGAATCGATGCCCAGGATCTTGGCTCCATCAAACCGGGCAAACTCATGCTCGGTTGCCGTCTCTGGATCGTGATGTCGAAAACCACCACTGCCCACGCGATAGACCAATGTTGAGGTTCCAGGAACCCACACGAACTGGGGAAAACAGTCGTTATGTGGGCCAATGAGGAAAACGACCCGATCACTGCTGCCATCGGTGCGCAGCAGATGCAACTCAAAGCCGGGAGTTGGCTGGTCACCGATGATATAGGCTACCCATTGTCTATTTGGGGACAGTTCGCCGATCGGGGTACCCAGGGGGCTCCAGGCTGCCTCGCTCACACGTTGAGGTGTTCCAGAACTGTCTAGCGGAAAGCGCCAGAGCATCAATGGGGATTCGTTTTCGTTATTGGCACCAAAATACAGCAGGGCCGTCGCTTCTGTCCCGCCCTCGTGTGCCTGCTGCCAGGCGGTTGCAAGGGTCGCCCGCCCGGCCCGTGCCGTCGCAGCGGTGTTGGGCGTGGCGGTAGTTGATAGGGTGGTCGGTTCCTCGCCCGGCGCTGCTGATGCTGCTTCCGGCGGTTGGGGCGACTGCACCGCCGGTTGGCCTGCAACGGTTGTGGACGATGGGACATTCTGGTCAGTCACACCGCACCCATTGAGGATGAGGGCGATAAGACCGAGGAAAACCAGTCGTGGCATACGATGCTCCTTCGTTGCGTCCCCTCTTCAAATGTAGACACAACCATGTTATCACATAACTATTCGGTTGTCCAAGCTATGAGTTGTAGGCAGGTACGGATTGTCGGCTGAATAGCTAGTGGAGCATGCCTTGCTGCAGGACTTCAAATATATTGTCAGGAGTTATATGGTTACTCGCGTGGAAATAGATAGCGCCTCCGGCTTTTGGATTGGGGATTATGCCGGAATAAACCGCACCACGTAAGTCGTGTGACTTACACGCGTTGTGTGGACACGCATGTGGAAATGGACAGCGCCTCCGGCAGAGGGGAACCGGATATCTTGCCTGGAAAAAAGTGGCTCTCTGAGCCACTTTTTTCCAAATATGCCCACCGCGTAAGTCACGTCGCTTACTGATGATACCTGGAAAACACCTCGGTAGTCCCGGATGCATCGAAGGTCACAACATCGAACGGCTGCGGATCAACCCCATCGACTTCCATGCCGGGGGAGCCCAGCGGCATGCCGGGGACGGCAATCCCGACTACATCCGGTCGCTCTGCCAGCAGGCGCTCGATATCCGCCACCGGCACATGTCCTTCGATCACGTAACCATCCAGGATTGCGGTGTGGCAGGATTGCATGCTGGTGGGTACATTGTGCTCGGCCTTGATCGGTGCGAGGTTCGGTACATCCTCGACCGTGACGGTGTAGCCATGCTCCTCCACGTAACTCACCCAGTCGGTACAGCAGCCGCAGGTGGGCGATTTGTAGACCGTCATCACCTGGGTTGTTCCTGCACCCGTTGCCTGCTCGCTGGCAGGTGCTCCACATGCTGCCAACAACAAGCCTGCCGGCAGTCCGATCATGATTATTTTGATATGGCGCATTGTTTAACCTTTCTTGTCTCTTCAGACTAAATAACACCACCTATGCAGTAGGATTTAAAGCTAGACGTTTGACTGGACGAAAAACGCGAAAGTCAAAGAGCGTTTTTCGCTCATTTGGCGGTTTTCGTGCTGCAAACTCCCACCGCGTAAGTCCTGTAATAACAACTATGTTTGCCTCGTCAGGGCCAGTTCAAATACCCCCATGTACCAGCGGCGTTGCAGCCGGTATGCCGGACCTTCCACACCGATGGTGCGCAGGACCGCGCGAATGATCCGGCGGCTGCGCTTGCGGCTGGGTAGGTGGCCGCTGTGCAGCAACTCCTCGCGCAGATCGCGCACACGGAAGCCATGCTGTCGCGCCAGGGCCACAAACTCGCGGTAGTGGAAGTAGTGTAACTCGTGCAGCCGCTGCATATCCCGAAATGCCATATGCTGTTTGCTGCGTCCTTTACGCGCGATAATCCACTCGGCCCAGGTACGCGGCAGCCAGTTGATCCCACTAATATGATAGTGCGGATCATTCCAGGCGCGGCGATTGACGACCGTCAGCAGCGCATGTCCACCGGGACGCAGGACGCGCGCGATCTCCGTCAGCAACTGATCGGGTGCGTGGACATGCTCGATCACATCCCAGCTTACCACAATATCGAAGCTGGCGGGTTGGAATGGTAACGCTTCCCCGGCGACATTGTAGATCGGCAGCGTCATTCCGTGGCGGGCCGCGCGCAGGGCAATGATATCGCAGTAGTCCCGGTTGTAATCGCAGGCGACCACAGTCGCTCCGCGCAACGCCGACGCCACCGCAAAGCCGCCCATCCCGGCCCCCAGGTCCAGCAGGTGCGGCGCATGCTCCGGCGTTAGCGGCCCGATAATCTGCTCCAGCCGTTGGAGCAATTCATCCTGGTACTGCTCCTGATTAATGCGCCGATCACGCCAGCGCGCAAAGTCCCGCCGCCAGGTCATATGCTGCAGCCAGGGATCGATTTTTGCTTCGAGTTCGGTCATCGGATCTGTCATCTTTCATATCATACGCGTTATGCGGTGGGCGTGCAAATCAGACACATACTCCCACGACGGCCGGATTGTCTCGCGCAAAACCCCAAAGCCGTGACATTTATGCAGTTCTTTGCGCCTTTGCGCCGTTGTGCGAGCTTCTTTGAACGGTATTGCGCTTAATTTCTTTCACCTGTTGACATAATAATCCCGGATTTGCAACTCCATCACCGCAATGCTGACCGCACGCTCGGTTTGGGGATCGAATGTGGTAGGCGCGCGCAACTGCAGCCGGTTGCTGCCCGGGGGTAACGTCACCACAACCGTGTAGTCCCGTCGCGCCCGCTCAACCTGCCACACCGCGATCCGCTGCTCGTCCTGCCAGAGTTCAACCGTTCGAGTAGCATCGGGTCCACCCGGAGCTTCGGCGCGCAGGTGCAGGGTTGCGCTGATGGTTGTCTCAAACGGGTTGACCAGCCAGATATCGCCGGCAGCACCCGCCCAGCGCCACTGCTCCGTAGCGGTATATTCGCGCGAATGCCAGCCCGCGCCCAGGTAGACAAACGGCTGACATTGATTGGCAAACAGTGGCAATTCATACCAGAT
>DAOTUI010000215.1:0-18241 GCA_034437035.1 Chloroflexaceae bacterium | reverse complement strand
GGTCTTGTCCTCGCGCAGGATCTCCTGGACGACCTGCGCTTTGAGGGTCGAGCTGTAAACCTTTTTGCTGGTCATGGTAGGTACGAAAACTCCCGGACTCACTGTGCAATTTTCTGGGTCCATTATAGTCATCGGGGCATCACTCCATCTGCTCCAACAATGCGGTATTATCAGGAAGGGGAACGGGGCGGGTAGCGTCCAGAAACGCACACAATTCGGCTTTGACGACCCGGGTCTTGTGCGGGGTAGGGCGTACTACCGGCAGTCGGCCGGCACGAATCAGCCGATAGACATAGGAACGGTCAACGCGCAGGATGGTCGCAACCTCGCGGACTGTAAGCAGGTCCGGGTACTGGTCAAGCACGATACGATCAGCTTTCATGATGAGAGTCCACAAACTGATACATACGCAGCTATTATAGCGTGAACTTCACCAGGTTTGCAATAGGGAACACATTACAGAGAGTTTGCCGACGACGAGCCGGGAAATAGCGCAATCGAGGGCAAGAATCGCCGGGTAATACCAGCAGGGGCAGTACTGGAATTACACTGCCCCTGCGCTTGCTCAACAATACATTCAGGCGATGGCTCAGGATGATATTACCCGTCTCTCAGGTCACGTTTTGCGCTCCGGCGAGGGCCGCGTATGTTCGATAATCACGTCAAAATAGGGCACAGTGTGCGTACCTTTCAGGGCGCTACATCTCATGCATGACGTGGCATGGATTGCCCATACATCGTGCTCCTGTAGGGTTTGCTCCAACCCCTGCTATCACACATACTCCGCCGGTCGCCGCAGCAGTCTGAACGGGTTCATCGGTTTGACCTTGTAGTCGGGATACTTTGCCTTTGCATCAGCCTGGGCCGCCAGCCAGTCCGGGTGATCATCTTGCCAGAGTGGGTGGCAGACAATCGTGATCGCTTTGTTACGCGGGTTCTGGTTGATATACCCGGATAGGTTGGCAAACTGCACTGGCTCGCCGTAACCAAGTCGTTTCATTGTGGCTGGAACTGGCGCATTTACCGCCGAAACCAGCGGTGCCCAGGTGTTAGGCGCAGTGCCCACTGGTGATACCAGATCTATGGTCGCAGTAGGTGCGTAAGCAATGCGCACCATGTCCAGCGCCAGCCGCCAGTCGAGCAAGCCGTGGTAGGGCAGGTTGTGAAAGTCGCGCAAGCAGAGATTACACGAGGTATCACATTCGTCTCCGTGCATTGGGTCCGTCCATTTTGCGGCAATTGAGCCTGGCGTACGCTGTTCGCCCTGTGCCAGCAGCTTTTGAAATTCTGGACTGTCGCTAAGGAAACGGCAGTACCCTGCACCATTCTCAAGCTGGTCGCAGAGAAATGCCTGCCCAATAACAGGATAGTGTGCATCAGGCAGAGAACGGAACCCCGCCTGGAGTTCCAATGCGTCTACATCCAGGTGAGCTCCGGCTGCCAGGCGCAGCCAGAAGGCAAAGGAGTACCAGGCAGCGCGGCCCTCAACCGTCGTCGGGTCGGCAAAGACCCCTTTCGGCCAATCGGTAATGCTCACAAGTAGTACATCTGTCCTACGGCGTGACAGGAGCGCGATACGGTATGAGTCACCCGAAACACCAACACTTCCCTCTTTGGATGCAACGGGTGCCTTATCCGTTGCATAGATTGCCACCGCATAGGCACCATCTTTTGCATTACCATAGACGCGGGCCTTCTGGAAATCAAAGCCACCCTTTCCTCCGTTATCATTTACCGATATAATCTGGTCATTTAAAGCGGTGATAGCACAGTTTGCGACGGAAGCCATGCCGTTGCTTGCTGCATTGATACTCAACGACGGCTGCGTTGAACGTGGGTTCCATTCAAACTGTCCATCGAAGTCCTCTGGTTCCATGTCGGTGAAAAAGCCTTTTGGCTCTCGGGCATCAATTGGCCGCAAGGAAGCATCAGGGTTGGTACACACCGGACAGATCTGCTTCACCGGCTCTTTGCCGCCTTCAGCGGGTCTGATGGTTGCAGGTAATGGCACCACTGCCAGACAATGCTCGCATAATCCGATGGGATGATCATTGCCCTGGGTTAGTGGCGGGTTAAAGCCATGTTGGGTATCAAGTTTTCCTCCCTGGGGGCGCAGTTCAATGACACCAACCGCTGTATGCACCGCTTTGTCTTTCACGGTTTGCGAACCAGGCGCGAACTGACTAATTGCCAGGTCGAGGTTACGATCAACGGTCCCGGTTTCCGGTGGCCAGGGGTTGGTGGCGGGCCAGCGCGTATAGAGCGTACGCACACGGGTAGGGAAGCCAAACATGGGCAGTAAGCCCGCATTTGCCAACCGTTCGCTCAGGGCATCTTGTATGTAGGCTGCGTCTTTCGCTATGACGGTGATATCTGGAATAAGCTGCCTCCGGAGATAGTCGATCATGGCATGCCGGAAACCGGCATTGCCGGCCCACGGTGTTTCAACTGTCAGCACCTGGATGATGCGTTCAATATGAGGTAAGTTCGCTGTGTTATTCAACCACTTCTCTATATCTGGAGCATAGTTGCCCCAGTCCTCGGCCTGCCCAAATTCACCATGCACATTATCCTGACGACCTGTATCATCCAGCGTCACCGCATGGGTAAATGCCAGCCGCAACACTTCCTTGATAAGGACCCGCCGGAAAATATCTTCACTGCGCATATCTACATAGGGCGCAGGTGGTGCATCACCCGTTATGCTTTCAGGACGCTGATAGTAGAAATCATCATGACTACGACCACGACAGAAGGTTACCGCGAAGGAGACACCACTGGCCCGACGACCGGCACGACCAACTCGCTGCTGATAGTTAAAGCGGCGTGGCGGCATATTCGCCATCATCACTGCATTGAGTGCGCCAATATCAACCCCGGCCTCCATTGTGGTGGTAACGCTCAAAAGGTCAACGCCCTGCACCTGTTTCATCTCATTGGCAATGAAAATATTCTGGAACCAGCGCTGCCGTTTTGGACGTTCTGACTTATCGGTCTGCCCGGTCAGTTCTTCACAGTTCATGCGAAAGCTCGCAGAGTTGGGATGCTCGGTAAGCAGAGTGTAGTAGTCGAAGTCAGTTCTGGTTGTATCCGGCACCAGTTTCGGGGTGACACACTCTGGACAATGGCCGACATCCTGAAGATAGAAAGCATGACAGGTGGGACAACGATAACCGGGTCGTTGACCATCTTCTCTTGGCGGTGGCGGCACCAGGGTAAGTTTATCGGGTGACAATGCTAATCCTGACGATGAGGGAATGCCTGCTCCAGATTGAATAAGTTGCTGCTGTACGTCTGAGCCGGGAACACCGCGAATGTTGAGATACTGCTTGATAAAGCCACGCAGATCGTCCTTTTTTCCCTCACGAAAGGTGGAGCGGGCATAACGATGCGCACGGCGAGTACCAAGCAGGCGAATTGCGGCATCTACGGCACGTACAACCTCGGATGATGGATTTCCGTAAGGCCGGTAACTCACACGACCCTGACCAAGACCCTCCAGTGTTCGGGCCGTATGCGGGAAGAGCGCATACATAACTTCCGCGGCTAACTGATTTGCCATACGGGTAATATGGTTTAACTGGGCAGTATTGGCACCGACCTGGGGCATTGGGGCTCCACTGCTCCAATCATAGCAGGTAAACCAGGCTTCCCATTGATTCTGCGACTTATAGCGCTTGGCGGTGAATTCGGAGCCGCCAGGACAGATACCAAGCTGGAGCAGGACATCACGAACAGTTTCTACCAGGTATGGTAGCGGAATTTGACCCGGATATGCTTGCAGCAGATCGGTCCAGGCGGTACGAGCTTGCTGGTTCACCGGAGGAGCACCCATAAACCACATCGGTGCGTCCCCCATCAGTGCGGTGTGTCTGGCAGCAAAACGTGCCTGCCCCAATGTATCATCAGGCCGAACGGGCTTGCTTGCCTCTCTATACAAGTCAGGATTGAGGGCTTGCAACATCGGCAATTGCCCCCTGCTGAAACTAAACATTGCGCGCATGTAAGCGGCCAGATCAGTCCAATAATCGTGGAATGCTTGAATAAGGGCCAATCGCACCATATCGCGGTAATGATCACGCTCCATCCCGGCGGCAAGCTTGGCCGCATCTTGCCGACTGTCGGAGAAGATAACCAGTTTGCCCGGTGTTGCGGCAGAGCCAGTCGTAACATCTGCGGGCATCTCACGGAACAGCGCACTGGCAATCACCTGGCAGGCTTTCTGAAACCCTGTCCGATGGTTGCGCAACGGTGATTTAAAGACCTCGCGGTAACGGTAGTCTGCATCGCAGCGGGGGCATTTTGTTGGCATCGATGGTTCATACTTTATATCTTGATTGCTCGTCCCTTTACTTTTGCCGCGGCTCCTATTATTTGGATCAACAACATGGTAGAGCCAGCCAGGTATTTCGCCTGGTGTAGGAGATTCAGAATTCTGAGTTAGCAGGGTAAGTATGCCGGTAGCACGGTTAAGTTTTGCCTTTACCCATCTGCGCGCAATCCCCTCTACTGTCCAGTCCTTATCCTGGGGCTCTGTGTCCCAGGGGTGCTCGTCATGGGGCAGCGGCCAGAACACTGCATACTGCCCGTGGCGTTGGTCCAGCTTCACCCGGTCGGGCATATGTTCCAGGTCGGGCTGATCAGGCGTCAAGATGGTGCGCGGCTGGTTGTTTATTTTCTTTTCTGTTTTGTAGCCACCCAGAAACACGTCACCACAGACTTCACAGACAATCAAATCCAGTACACGCGAACCGCATGAGCACGCGATACGATGGGTATGGTGAATCGCTCCAATGGTTGGCCGATCCGTTGTTGCTGCTGTGGATATGGCTGCTCGTCCAGCCTGGTCTATGGCGGAATCGGTGCAATGAGGATTGCAGCACGCCCACAGGTTTAGCAGATGATGGAAGAAGAGGTGCCCACGCACTGGCTGCGGTGAGCGGTGTGTCTCCGCGTGGAGCGACATGCCCAGTGCCAGGAGGAGGCCACGCAGGGCATCCGATGCCGGTGCGTCTCCGGTGGTGGCTGTCGGAAACAGGTGCTTATCCAGATCTGGAACTCGCGTGGGACGCACCGAGCCATTCACGGCTTTACAGGTATCGCGCAGGGCGTCAGGAGCCTTGATCCGCATCAGCGCTTCACCAAGTCGCTCTATTTCAGTTTTACCTGGTACAGTGGGCTGCCCAAGCTTCGCTGCTAGTTGCTCCATCGCAGTTCGTACAGATAGGGCTGTGCTGTCGGGCGCGCGTTCCAGTGGATTAGATTGAACATTCCGGGCAAATGCTTCAAATGCCGGTTGATACGAGACCAGGCCCAGCCGTGAACCAGGCGCGGGGTCAAGCTGTTTTCCACTGATAAAGGCAAAATTATCGCGTCCAAAGAACTCACGCAAGAATTTCCTGCCGGAAGCGTCCTCTTCCAGGCTGGCGGTGGTAGTCAGGATACGGAGTTGCGGCGAGTCAGGTTCAAGGCCGAGCCGTGAGAGCAACAGTCGAATGATGTAGGCCACTTCGGTGCCGGGAGTACCCCGATAGGCATGCAGTTCGTCAATAATCAAGAAGAATTCACGTTCAGGGTGGCCGGGTTCGGCTAACCATTGCCGCGTTTCGTCAAAAATATCATTCTCAATACTCCGCATCATCATAATGTTGAGCATTGAGTAGTTGGTAATGAGGATGTCCGGTGGGGTTTCCTGCATATCCCAGCGCGACCACATTTCGCCGCCATCCATACGGGGGAAATGAAACTGAACATCTTTCTCCAGGTTGGAATCGGCGTTAATGGCTGCCAGCACTTCCTGGCGTTGTTGATCCAGTTCCTTGAGGGCATCACGCAGGCGGTTTCTGTTCTGCTTCTTGTTATCTCTTCCAGAGATAGGCGTAAGACCAGTGTAGCGACCAAAGGTAATCCGGTTGCCGCCATGGTTACGGTCAAGCCAGTAATGAACAGTATCATCATCCAGGGCCATGCGTAAGCGCCGAAGCTGGTCTTCGACCAGGGCATTCAGCGGATAGAGAATGATTGCTCTGAGGGCATGGGGACGCCGGGTGTGTCGCCATTGGGATACCCGATCACTGTCAGGATTGTCATCAGAATCATTCCACCAGTACCTGCTGTCGGGCTCTTTTCCGGCCGGCTCCCAGGTGGACATCTCACGGGACAATTGGGCCAGCAGCGGCAGCAGAAAGCACTCGGTTTTGCCGGAGCCGGTGCCCGTCGTAACAACCAGGTCTTTACGATTGACCAGCACTTCGTAGAGACTATCCCACTGATGCTTGTAGAGCGTGAGGTGAGGGGGAAACAGCTTCTGCGCCAGCATCTCTAACCCGGCATATTCTGGCGGCAGGTTTTTCGCAGCATCGGTGAGTCTGTACAACGATTGGGCATAGACTGGTACGGTTTCCAACAGCGGTGGCTGGCTGAGAACACCACGTTGCTTGAGGACATCATCTCTTTCGCCTGTCAGAACCTCGGAACGCAACGGAAAGGCACTCTTGATGTACAGGCGGTACATCTGCTCCAGTCGTTGATATGTCCCTACGACATCATGCATGACTCTGTTACCTCCTCGCATTCCAGGTTCAATTTAGATGTGAGTTCAGCAAGTATTTGTGGCGTAATTGCCTCGTATATCAGGCATTTGTTGTGGTAACTTGGTAATTGCCCGGACGCAAGCACCAGGGCACGTTCATAGAGTTCCGGCCAGCGCCACGCCCAGGGAACCGCCAGTCTCCTTGATGATACCTCGTATGCGACAGGACATGGTACACCATTGGCCTGAAGTGCCAGAAACCGTAGTCCATACCAGTCACCGCGCAGAAACTGTTCATGTTCAGCATCATAAAAGAGCGTGTATTCAGGTCGATCTGATGCCGATCGTGTTTGCTTCAGAGGCCAGAACTGGTAGAATCCGCTGGCACTTCTGTCAAAATCAGCCTCCACGAAGTCCGTGCTGAAAAACCGCTTTGCTTGATACTGATATGGAGAAAAATGAGGCAGGGTTTCCAGTGTATGTTTCCAATCGGTAAGCGCGGGCAGTATCTGTGCCAGGCGCAGCGCAGCATTTTTCGCAACCCGGATTAGGGGCTCCATCTGTAAAATCCGTTTGAGAAATGCGTTACTGTCAGGTATATTGATAAGAACCAGTGCAGGAGCTTCACCTTTCGGCTGAACTTTCTCCTCGACGTGGGCTACCTGCCGTAGCCTCTGCAGGGTCACGTTATCGCGTTGTCCACAGAGGAAGAATGAACACTCATCAGCAGACGGCACAAGAACGGTTGGTGTGGACGACCAGCGCGCGCGATCCGGCGAAGTTTCGATATGGCCCAGGAGCCGCAGACGGCGCAAAACCTGAGCAGGAGTATCTTGTTTTCCTTCCAGCCCCAATGTATGGCACACATTTTGAAAGATTTGCCAGCTTCCACTTCCGGCGGCTGAGAGCCAGTGCAGCAGGCGATCATAGCGGTGTGAGCGCAACAGCATCTCTTCCACATGGACATCCTTGTCTGGAACCGCCTGATCCTGGTAGGCAAATGGATCACGAAGCTCGTAGGACTTGCGCGGCACATAAGGTATCTGTCGCGCATAATTATATACCTTGTGTTCGACCCCTACCATTGGGCGAATCTCTTCAAGCGTAAACGGATGAAATCCAGATCCATCTGGTCCAGGAACAGGTTTGTGTAGCGCAGAAAGGTGTAGTAAGGGCATGCAAATTTCGTCAGGAATTTCACCCGCCTCAGTACCTTCGATGGCAAGAAAAAGATAGAATAAGTTACCTCTTCTTCCCTTCTCTACACGCATGACCGGCACAAATTCTCTCAGGTCATGCTGCTTGACCTGCTGGGCAATTTGACGAATAAGGGACTCGCGTCCTTTAGCGTAACACTGGAAACCTGCATACCAGCGAGGCATCGTCGTTCTCCTGGGTTTATTCTTCAATCAATGCACCACAGACACGTTTACCATTGATATTCGTTCCCTCAATCTGGTTGAAATCCATCTTGTGTATCTTTTCCCACGGCACAATACTGACGAGACGGCGATGTGGATTTTCATTTGTTCCTGTCACCTCAATCAGATAGTCACCTGCACCAGGCCATTCCACTGCAAACGGACAATTGGTTGGCTGCTCCTGTTCCAGGAGACATCGCTGGTTGGATTGGTGCGTGATCATAAGATAAACGTTCGATTGAAAACCAAAAACAGTAATTTCAGGTCCATACCCTTCCATCCAGCCACTGGTATCTGGCGCACGTAACCCGCCAGAGAGACTGATGTATACACTCTCGTTAGGGCGTAGCCTATCGTGAAGATCCTGGTTTTCAATCTGTACGCCACCCCATGATTCTGATATGACCATACACTGATTGATCTCGATCCAGTTGCCGGCTCCAAAGAGATCCTGTGGATCATCTTGCCATTCGATCAGGCGTTCCTCGCGTAGGTGTTCAAGCTGAGGCAGAAGTTCCCGGCGACAGAGCAACATAAAGGGCGTGCCGAGTGGTGGCGACCCCCAGGAAGCATACGCGCCAGACTCCAGGTCTTCCGGGTCTGGTATCAACACCCAGAACTGACGCGCTGGGAGAAGAAGCTTATCGAGATTGGTCGGGTATTCAATGTCGAAGCGCACACCCTGCTCAAGATCTTGCTCTGTTATCTGATAGGTAGAGGTTGGTGTGTACCAACCTGGTCGTTCTCTAGACAACGCGGCAGAACCTGCGGGTAACACGACCTGAATCCGGTTCACTTGTCGCTTCGCTGCCTGACGCGGGTAGAGGCGGTATGTCACATTGCCGGTAATAACATTTTCAGAGCGGATAAGCCCCGCCAGCAGGTGACGATTGACAGACTGGCCTGTCTGTCTGCGGGAAGTATACGCGCCGCTTTCCCAATCCTCATATACCTCGTAGATAGCTTCTGTGACAGCCTGAAACCGTTCATGCTCGGACGAAAGAAGTTTTTGCAGGTGCTTTGTTAGATAGGGAGCCTCTCGCTGGACATACACTATCAGTGTTTCAGCATCCCAGTCTTCAGGCCAATCTTTCTCATCGAATAGCCTGCGTAGACGATCTTTGTCGGCCCCACGCAGCAGTGCCTGTGAGATAGGGTAGCTGATAAATTTGGTTGACCCTTCACCCCGGCTTTTCGCCGAAGGTAAGAAACCCTGTTCCACGAGCCATTGCGACCATTCTCGCCAGAGTGGCTCTTCTGCTCCAGCTTTCATCCCTTGAGGCCGTCCATGTCCGGGAATCTTTAATACCTCCCGCAACCGAGTGAAGTAATCATTGGAAGCACGCGCTTCCTCTCCATCATCATCTTCCTCTTCCGCCATACGGGAGGCAGCGATAACCATTGCGGCCAGAAATGCTACGCCGACGGGTTCTCCGCTTGCATAACGCCCGTGGATTGAGGCAAGATGAATGCGCTTACCACGTACAACTCTCCTGCGAATTGCCTCAAAAAAATCCTCACGAGGTTTGCTGTCTGGTTCGGAACCCTGCCCGGCAATCTGGACAATGATATCATCGTCTATGCTGAGAAATACTGTCGTTCCCCGCTGCTTACCAGTAATGGCATAGTCAATCAGTGCCTGATTCCACTCATCATACGCATCCCTCGGTCTGGTAACGGACTCAACGTCTCGTTGTGTCGATACACCAGACCTGGACCTCCGCACACGTGCTCGCCGAGGTGACGTAACCGTTCTGATAGGAGTTCTGGGAGCGATGTTCGGGGTGCCATCTTCATCAGTGCAGTCATCTGCATGGGTATGATTCTCGTCAGTGTCGAGATGCGCTGAAGCGTTGTCTTTATCGACCTGGTCATTGTGAAGAAATGAATTGACCTGTATCCCCTTGCCATGGGTATATGCAGAAGTCGGCTCCATTTCGCGTAGATGGGCCAGAACGTAGCGATTTGGCGCAACTCGTACAACACGTTTATCAAGGTCAATAGCCGCACGTACCGATGTAGGTTTTACATGCCAGGTCTTCAGTACACGTGTGGTAATCTCTTCAATATCGAGAACTGTTCCTGCCTCACTCAAGACACGGTGAGCGGCATCTGCCACACAGCTATCTTGAGTCAGGCCCCATTCTGCCAGACCAAAGATACCGTGCCCAACACGAACAAAAATACCGGTTAAACGTCCTATTTGTGCATGAATGTTATGGGCAGTGGTTTGTTGGTCGTCAGGAAGACGCTGATTAACGCGGTCAGTAATCTCACTATAATGCAGTGGTTTCCCATGCGTGCGCAGGACAACAATAATATCATCAACTCGTGTACGGGCCCAGCTTGCTAACCCGATATAGCCTTCTTCGTCAATAGCGACATCCGGGTGTGCCTGAAAACAGGCGACTAAAAAATCTTCTGGTACCTGCTCGTTGATCTTCCTACCCTGCTCATCGGTAGCAAAGCGAAACAGTAGTTCATTAGCAGGCAGCGGTGCGGCAGCTTGTTTTAGAATATGTTTAAGCAGAGTGAACGTAGGATTGATGTGTGATTGATATGCTGAGGAAAGCTGTTTATCTATAATAACTGGTGTTTTTTTGACCTTTTCGATATCAGAGGCAAAGTTTAGCATGAATTCGGTTACTAAACCGGAGTTTTTTTGCCGGTCCTGGCTACTATTACAAAATACATTGTCTGCTGCCAGCAGGGACATAATTCCCCCAGCCTGTGCTAATGCCTGGTTAAGTTGTGTAACAAACGGTTGCATATGTTGATGTAAGCGCGGTTGGAGCAATTTGCGAATGGCTTTCTTCTCAATTTGTCGCACTCGCTCGCGTGTAATACCAAACTGCTGTCCAATAGCTTCCAGGGTGCGACCATCGCTTTTATCCAATCCGTACCGCAGGGTAAGCACTATACGTTCACGCTCTTCCAGGTTAAGCAGTAATCGGTTAAGAGTTGTATAAAGGGAGGCCACATCACTATGTGGGTCAGTGAACTCTGCGCATGCTCCTTCTTCAGCAGTTGTGTGCGCCGGAGGGGCTGTCTCAGGTGGCAGTGAACCAGTATCGTTCCCATTGAATAACGGGGTGTATGTCTGCTCAGACTGTGAACCAATCAGAGGCGAGGCGTGTCCATTAGTCTGATTGAGCGGTGATATTATTGGTAAAATTTCGGGTCTGGGCATAGGATCAACCTGTGACTGTAGAGCAGGAGGTGGTTCAAACAACGGTAGTTCGTTCTGGACTACAAATACGGAAGCGGTATCTTTAAGGGTTTTCCCGCGACGGCGGGAAGTCGGTTTGCGTCCTGGCGCATGAAAAGGAACACCTCCTTCAAACTTTTGATTCATCCAGGCATAAGTACAGGTACATTCCTGATTGCCACCAGGCAAGACCGAAGCGACAAAACGGAAGAAGTCTGACTCGATGACCAATGCCGGTCGCACTCCGGTTTGGTCTACTGCCTGCACATAGCAATATACCGTGTGAGATCCCAATCGGTTGCGCAGGTCGAGTTCAATGACCTTTGTCAGATCGTCACGGATTACTATAGGAGTGAGCAGCGTAATACGAGCAAGTTGCTCAACAGTAGTCATGCCCAGATGAAGGAGTTGCGTTGTCGTAGCATCCGCAAGTGCAAGTATACTGAGCGGCAAACCATTGAGCGAATATTGCAAAAGCGGCAGATAATCAGCATCCATTCCGCACTTCTCCGCGCAGAGTTCCGGTTCGACGACGACTTGTCCGGTAGCACGCTCCCCTCTGAACGAGGCAGAGTGCCGAGTCCAGTATACATGCTTGCATTAACAGACTATTACCAGGCTGAGTTAGATGGTAATCCTATTCGCTGGACAACATGCCAGGACATATGTTCTCATGCTCGACAACGCAACAGTATAGCGAGAACCTCCTCAGACAGCCGGAATGCCTGTATTATCGTGACATCTTTTTTGTTATAATACTGAACGATGTTGTAGGAAGGCTTTACATTTTTATGTTCAATGATATGGAAGATAGATACGCGGAAGAGCATGCAGCGGAGTCCCGGACTCCTACGAACCGTGTTCGCTTCGCTGAAATAGCTGATATTCCTTTGTGTAAACAGATTGCTGATGATCATCGCAGTGCGTTTGGGTTCCTAACCCGTGGTATCTTTTCGGAGGCAGTTTCGCGGAGACGCCTGCTGGTTGTCGAAACAAGGTCAGGCGATGTCGTTGGCTTCGTGCGGTTTAATCATCGCGTTCGCGGTACGGAAACGGCCATTTACGATATTGGTGTGAGTGCTCATAAGCAACGCCAGGGTTTTGGTCGTGCGCTTGTCCTTACGCTTGCCGCGCAGTGTTATGAACTTCATCGTTCTTCGATTATGCTACGCTGTCCAGAAGATCTTCCAGCAAATAGCTTTTATGCGCGCGTTGGATTTCAGTTCGATGGAACTGAATCTGGACGACGACGCAGATTACATGTCTGGCGCTTCCCAGTTGAGACAGATCCATGCAATTCGTAGCTTCGGCAAATCTGCGTCGCTCCGACTTGCGCGGGTTATTTGAACGGTGGGAACGCGCCGGATTCGGGGCAGATCCGTTTCAGCACGTCATTCTCCCCGCACTCCCAGAACTGGTCGAACCATCGACGGTCTCCTTTGTTCGCGAGCATTTCTCTGGACGAAGTCATATCTGGTTCGACTCTGGCGGCTATTTTGTGCAGCAGGGGGACATTACGTACGAAGACCTTTATGGTCGGCTGATGACCTGGTATCTTGCAAATCGTTGGGCCGATGTCTATGTTCTTCCAGACTATGTGCCGTCATCAGATCTTAGCGCTGAGGAGGTGGAAGGACGTGTTCTCGCCACCATTGTGATAGCTCGTCTCTTTTCCTACGAGTTACCATCTGACATGCGGCAGAAGGCACTCCCGGTCGTTCAAGGTCATACGCGCGAGCAGATCCGTGCCTGTGTTGACGCCTATCTCGATATGGGCTATCACACCCTTGGGTTTGGGAGTTTTGACACAACCGGCGTGAATCAAGAAATCAATATGCTGACCCGGCGGGCAATGAGTAATCTGGAGTTTCTTCAGGAATTAGCTGCGCGGTTTGGTTTTCGTACCCATGCCTTCGGTATTGGAACACCGGCACTTATTCCGATTTTGCATGAGTTAGGGGTCGCAAGCTTTGACAGTTCGTGCTGGATTCGCACAGCAGGCTATGGGAACGTGCTGTTACCATTCCTTGGTCGGCGCAATGTTTCACATGGAATGCTGCGAGAAATTGGTGGTCCCACCTACAATGCCGAGAGTTTTGCCGCATTAAAAGCAGTAACAGAGCATACCTGTCCATTCTGTGAGTCGTTTGAGCAACTTCAGGACAATCGACTGGATCAGGCACTCCACAACTTAATTGTTATTCGTGACACGGTTGCCGCACTCGACCGGGGTGTTGAGACACTTAGCCAGGATATACGAACAATCATACGGGAGTCGCGCTATGCGCGGTTCCGTACCAGGAAGTCATGACCACATTTCACGTCCGACACGATTTCAGTCCCGATGTTGCGCGTGATGCGCTTGCAGTCCTGCGCATGACCACGGTGTCAGACGAGCAGCATCTGCTTGAACTGGCCCGCGCACGCGATCTGGAGATTGGACAACGACAATCGGCAATAAAAGTGTTGGCTTCATTGCGCGACCTGGAACTGGTGGAACGCGCGTCCGCCAGACACGGCGCGGGTATTTGCCTCACTTCGTTAGGCGTTCAGATTGCTGATATTGCCATTCGTGATGAATTATTCTTTGCAGAGTTAATTCACCTGGCCTACTGGTGGCGTTGGACACCGGAGCATGGTGGTGAAGGGTTTGCCTGGGCCTATCAGACTGTTGCAGGAATGCTCTGGGATGAAGCCCCTACGACTATTGATAATGATCGCCTGGTAGCGACTGTGCTTACCGAAGCAGAAGCCGTGTTTGGGGTAAAAGGTGCCTCGTTTAGCTCGTCCAGTATTCTTGGCATTCTGCACTGGCTCCGGGCACTCAGCCCACCCTGTGTTGTTGCGAAAGGGTTTCGTCCCAGACCAACCTGTTCTCCAGACGCATTAATCATCGCCCTCAACGGTATCGCCGCTGCACAGGGACAATTACCGGGGGTACCCCTGCGTCTTGATACAATAACCAGACAGCGGGCCTGCCGCACGGTATTGATTGACACTGAAGGATTTGATGAAGTCCTGGCCCAGGCAGAAGAAACCCCTGGCCTGATTCGTCGCCGTAGTGATGGCAGTGATATGATCCTCCTCCGTGAGTTACCCTTTCCCGGTCTTGTAGCAGCGAAGGTACAGCGATGAGCAATCTCCTGGCACTTGCGCGCAAAGCCCCGGTTGTTTCAACGTTTAGTGCGCAAACACTGGCTGTTTCATCGGTTGAGGTTAACGAAACGTATTGCTGGCATGCCGCTACCTATGTTGAGCAACCCGATCTGGCACGACTGCGCGCGGCTTTTGTCGAAGCGGTACAGCAGGCAAAGACCCCCAAGGCATGTCTGATTGCCCCTTTCGGGTATGGTAAGACAGCGTCAGCTATCGGGCTATGGAATGCCTGCCGGCAAGCCGGATTGCTGGTTGTGCCACCGATCTCGTGTGGGTCGTTTGCCGAACTTGCGGGTGCAATATATAGCTGGCTGACATTTATTCTCCCGGAAACGGCTTCAGAATTGACGGAAGCGCACGACAAATTTCTCGTCAGTTCGCCGGAAACCCTGGCACGGCACGATGAACGCCGGTTTGGTATTCCTTTCGATCAGGCACTTGAGTCCATCAGAGATAAGATTGAGCGTGGCTATCTTGATTTTGAGGATGTGAGTATCAATCTGCTGGCATTTCTGGAACAATCAACCCACCTGGCCCAGCGCGCCGGCTATCATGGTCTTGTCGTAATCATTGACGAATTCCAACAATTTTTGGGGAATGCCAATAAGGGTATTCTGGTTGCACTCCGGCAATTCATCTGGGGGTTGCGCACCCGGCAATTATCATTTGGACTGCTCTTTACGATGGACCCGGATACAGAGCGGACGCTGGCGGATCGAGCCGGGGATATCTTACACCGCATTAAAGACGATGGGCTTTACCTGGATATTCGCCATATCTATAATCGCGACTTCCCGGCACAACTCTGGCAGCAGTATACGACTGCGTTGCGTTTTACCGAGACCGACCAGCAGGTCATCGATCGTCCGACCCTCGATGCATTGGGACAGCTTTGTGAACGTGATGATTTAAGTAATGGCCCTCGCACGGTCATTAATGTGCTGCAACGCGCGACAGCCCGATACATCACGGACGCATCCTCCAGTTACACCCCGATAGATCTTATTGATGACCTGGTGAGCGGATCCATTCGCTTTGATGGTGATCGCGGCGTTATCCCGGCTCTGGTAGCAGAATTGCTGAACTTTCCCTATTTCCAGCGGTCTACCGACCGGGCAAAAGCGCTCAAACTTATCGCCGCATTCCCGCGCGGTTGCCCAGAACATATTGCCGGGTTTTATCGGCTGACAGATGCCTGGCATGAGTTAGACGATGATCTGCGCGGCGAGATCCTCACCGCGACGGATGAGGGGTTGGCACTGATTGAACTGCAGCGAGTGGGGCAACCAGCCAACCGGTTAAATGTGTTGTTACGCCGCTACTGGATGCAAATTACCGACGAGCAACTCTTTGCCGAGGATGCCACCCGCGTGTTTGCTTCCCTTATCCTGCCCCTGCTTTTTCCAGCGAAAGTGCATGATCTGAATGGTTGGACTGGTACAACAGACGTACAACTTGCCGCCGCAGGTGGCTATACCGGCATCCTCGTAGGAACATCATCATCACGATACCCGCTCCGCCGAATTGCCGTCACCATTACATCAGACAGTACAACTGTACCTGTCATTAGAGATGAGGATGACGTAGATTTTAACCTGATTTTTTGTCTTAATTTTGACCCCGATGCGGTTTCGGCGATCATGCTGAATCCGACTTACGACCAGATTATCTTCAATCTGGCAATTCGTCATCCGGCAGAAGCACGATTACGTGGCGGGATCGCCTGGATTGAACACTATCTCAGTCCGCATCCCATCTCAGTTGCTGTTATCCTGAGTCTGCTGCGCTATCTGGAGCGTGAACACGGTGATAGTTTACCGGAACGGGATCAGGCACGCATCGAGGATACCCTGGCGCGCCTGCGTGAGTGGTTGCTCACTGAGTTGCTGCCGCCTGCGCTGTTCGAAGCTGCCGGGCTCCAGGTAGCTCAAGCTGGCGGCGGTGCGCTGAAGGAATGTCTTTATCTGCTCTGTTCACGCCGCTGGCCGCACTATCAGCCGCTGGCACGCTACCCTAACTGGGCCGCGCTGATGCGTGACTACGAGGCCGCACTGACGCGGATTGCCCCAGGAGCCAAGGTAAATGAGACCTCGGTTACGTTGAGCAAAGCTGAGATTGCCACGCTCTTTAATCAAAAACGACATGCCGGGTTTGAGAGTCGTGCGCGGCAGTACGGCAGCCTGTTGCACCTGGAAACGTGGAAAGGCAGTGCGGCCTCGGTTCGTTTTGTGCCGCATCCGGCAGAAGTAGAGCTCGCAGATCAGATACGGAACCAGGGCGAGATGCCAGAACGCGCGGCCTCTACCTACCTGCGAACGGTTGGTTTTGCCGCATCGGAGTCCGAGCAACTGGTCCGTCTGGCCGTGATGCGAGGACTGGTATGCCAGGTTGGGGACAGGCTGACGGTCCCTCCTGCTCCCACCGACATTGAAATACACACACACGCACAGCGCCTCAAGGCACGCATAACCTCCCTCTCTGGCGTCCCTGATGAGTTAAGCAGCGAGCTTGATGCCATCATTAACGCCGAAGGACGGTCTGCCGATCCATCCGCAACCATGTGGCAGCTTGATCGCATGGATCGGCAGATCCAGGAGATCGAGGTACGGGTTACAAAGGAAGCCACAGCCCACCGGAAGGCCACTCGTACGCACCTTATCAACAGACTACCACGACTGACAGGTCGGCTCGATAACCCGGGGTCAGGCAGAATCGAAAAACATCTGGCCGCCTTGCATGATCTGTTAGAGCAAGAACGGCAACAACTTCAGCAGGCGGCGGAGCGGCTTATGGCAATGCCAGAGGAACAGTTCTCTCCCGACGAGGCCGGTGCTCTGCTCACACGGATCGAAGCCTGGAGCGCACAGGCGGAGCTGTATGTACGCTGGCACAGGCTTGATCAGCGAACACACCAGATTCACACCTCCGTTGAACGATTGAGTAGTGGTGGCGGTGCCCTGAAGGAACTGGAGTTGCGGATTGCTGACCTGGAGCGCGAGGAACGAGCGGTGCTGGCAGGAATGGGCCGATCCGGGTTGGCAGAAGTTGGCCGGTTGGAAGCAGATCTGGTCGATCTGGAACAGCAATTCCAGTCCATGGAGGATGTGCGCCGGGGAGCCTATACGCAGGTAGGCACAGATCTCGTGTCGGATGTATGCGCGCTTATCGGGTTGGCAAGTCCACTGTCCATACCCCCCTACGATCCGACAAATGATGAACGGAGTTTTCAAGCGCTGTTCCAGACGGTGGCATTGGTTCTGCGGAGATACATCATGCTCATGGGACTTGCGGTAACAGGCGACAGTTCTACAGCGGGGGAAAAACGGACCTGGGTGAAGCTCCAGGCAGATATGCAGGCAATGGCCCGGAACGTTCTGGATCGCCAGTGGCTGATACACGGAACGCCGCCCCAGCTTCGGCCTGGAGCCGTACAAGCGATACGCCAACTTCGTGAACGGGTTACTACCTACGAGCGCGCCACCACTGCCACGACCTCGCACTTGCTTGGCGCACTCTCGACGCTGCCGACCGGTCCAACAGATATTGCGGTCTTGTTTGAGCAGGTTGATAGTGCGGTTCCCCACGATGAAACGCTACGGGAACTGATAAAGCTGCATAAAGCGGGGTTCCTGCGTATGACCATCGATCTACCAGACACAGAAGCTTCCTAATACGAGTGATGTGCGCTACACAGGCATGCTTCTGCAAGCAATCACTATTCTGAAAAGCGTATCTGGCGGTGGCACCGCATGCATTATGAGCATGGCAAGGGACAGGAGTCGCCGCAGGAATGCTCCCGGCTGTACCCTGCGCGCCGGCATTGGGCAGGGGCGGCTGGACTGGCAGGGTGCCGGTGACTATGCCTGGGATGTGGTGGAAGGCGTCGGCTTGCCCGGGGCGATGGCAGTGGATGCGATCGTCGGG
>DAOTUI010000214.1:0-18593 GCA_034437035.1 Chloroflexaceae bacterium | reverse complement strand
GTATTGGTCGGTGTGTTGGTGGCCGTCGGCGGCACCGGCGTATTGGTCGGTGTGTTGGTGGCCGTCGGCGGGACCGGCGTATTGGTCGGTGTGTTGGTCGCTGTCGGCGGCACCGGCGTATTGGTCGGTGTGTTGGTGGCCGTCGGCGGGACCGGCGTATTGGTCGGTGTATTGGTGGCCGTCGGTGTTGGTGTATCATCTTCACAGAAGATGATTGCGGCAATCGAGCCGCTACCACGCAGGAAGAAATGCAGCGCACCGGCATTCATCACATCAATCCGGGCTTCCTGATAGCTGTTGTCGCCCAGCGGTTCGAAGTAGACCGTCTTGATCAGGTTGCCGTCCATGTCGAGTACTTCGACATAGTTGTCGTCCTCATTACCGTCGATATCGATCATCTTCACCAGATCTACCTCGTAGGGCTGATCAAAGGTGAAGTAGATATCGCCACCCCGCGCGGAGTCATTCGGCGTGTCGACCAGACCATCACCATCATTATCGGTGAGGTTCTCGGGCAGAATAAGCATGTTCCACTGCGGGTTGGCATTCTCACCCGGCTTGCCGGCCGCGCCGCCGTTACCCACACCTGGACCACCAAAGTCTTCGTTCGGTGTCCCAAGATCTGTATCCATCGCGGTCGGGTTGTTGGAGTCGAAGGCGATGACCTCGTTCGGGCGACCACCGCGACCCTCACCACTGATGTGGACACCCCACTTGGCCCACTGCTCGTTCAGCACGGTGCCGGCGGGTATCGGATTGCCGTCAGCATCATAGTTGAAGTCAATGGGACCAGGCACACAGACACCGATTTCCGGTGTCTCGGTCGGCTCCGGCGTGCTGGTCGGATCAACCGACGGATCCTGCCAGCAGAAGGTGACATGGCTGATGTCTTTGTTCTCATACGCATAGAGGCCCGTATCACTTGTGGCCTGCGGATCGTAGTACCAGACATTCGCACCCTGACCAGCCTTGACAATTACCGCTCCGATGCCAAAGGTCGAATTCCAATCGAACACTTTGCCGTCACTGTTACTAACAGTAATCGTGTCCCCGTCGCCATCCACAGCGTAGGTGCCATTCGGGGCTGCGGCATCGATCTTATAGGCACCATCGTAGTCGCCAATCTGAGTACATTCAAACTCTGCATTACCAGATGGCCAATTGTCGATTGGTTCGGGTTCGTTTGTCGGCTCAACGGTTGGGGTTGGGGCATCACAGACCCAGGGATACCAGTAGTAGTCCAGGCCCGCACCCATATCCATAATGGGATTACCCGTCACCGAGTCCAGCAGCATGGCCCCAAAGTGGATCTCGACGACCTCATCACCCGGACGGACACCCGGCCAGAGATAGTCGACACCGAAGAAGGTCGAATCCACTTCGAAGGTATATCCATCGGGTACGTCGGTAATGCTCTTGTAGATCTTCTCCGTGCGCAGATCCGCAGGATGCACAACGTGCCAGGTAAGCTGGAGCCGCGCTGACTCGATGTCATTCGGCAGGGTGACATTCCCCGTGACAATCAGGTCACTCGGGTCGAGCACACAGAGAGCGGTATCCGGGTCGTCAAATTCCACCTTGGGATCGGGCTGTGGTTCCGGAGTTGCGGTTGGTGTTTCAACCGGCTCGGCACAGACAGTTAGCTTATAGTCAACTGATTCCGCACCACGGCCATCGTTAATATGCAGATGGGTCGTGACCATCTCGTCACTGTCCATCGGCACAACGGCCTCAGTCTCCCAGGGACCAATCTCAAACCAGGCATCGACGTTGCCCTGGTCGGTGTATGCGCCAATGACTTCACCATTGATGGCAAGATCAAACTCTTCCTGCATCTGGCCCTGTTCGCAGCGGCTTCCGCCGGGGCAGCCAACTTCGGGATGCCCTTCCTTCACCAGTCCGACGACGGTAATCATAGCGTCGGAGTCCAGGTTCAGGTCGTAGGTGTGCGACTTCGGCGCTTTGTCGCGGCGTACATAATCCGCAAAGGTGCCAACTTCTTCCAAACCGGCGGGGCAGGCCAGAAATTCCGGCTCGACATATGGTTCAGGCGAGGCAGTCGGCTCCGGAGTCTCGGTCGGGAGCACAACGGCCTGGTTCTCTACCGTGTGGGTGCAGTATTTGGTGAACCCATCGCGGCCCGTCTCACAGTAACCGTCGCCGGCGGTAAACTCGCCGACACCGGCAACCGCTTCCCACCCATCCGGCAGGCCGGTTTCCGTCACCGTGTAGGCTTCACCAAACGGCACCCAGAGACCCTTATTGTCGAGTGCGGGCGGCTGTGCGTTGTCGTAGGTGCATTCCAGGCTGTCAGACCCGGCCGGGTAGCTGCACGTACCTGTGCCCAGGTCGCCTTCAACCGTAATAGCATAGTCGGTGGTGACTTCTGCCGGAGGTGCGTCCATCAGGTTGCCGTCTACATCGTACCATTCCTTCTCAAGGAAGACATGGTAGGAGCAGGGGACACCATTCTTCGACGCGGTTGCTGTCTTCCCGTTCAGGGTCCAGACGAGGGTCTCATCCGCATCGAAGACCATGTTGAAGGTGGTATCCGGCCAGTAGGGGGTCCGTCCCGGCTCAAACACTGTCGGCTGCCCGCGATCCTGGGGATCAGGCGAGAAGCGGTTGCCCGGGCCGACCGGGATCGAAACAGCCTCGCTGCTATTATTCAGATACCCAAAGTGCGCGGTGTAGGTACCGTCACCATTGTTCGCCACACACTCGGTAATTGGCTTCAGGGTGTTGGCCGGCACGTCCGTTGGTGCGACGGTCGGTTCAGCCGTTGGCTCCGCTGAACATTCATAGTCGCCGGCATAGTCGCCGGGGTTGTGCAGCGTGACGGTCACGCCATCCACATCCACCTCGGCGCTCTGCACATCGTAGTAGCCATCCGGTTGATAGTCAAAGTAGTGCCAGACATTACCGCTGTTCTTGGTGGGCTCGACCTCAAAGCTGGAGCCGTCGGCCGGCGTGTAGGTCACTGCACCCGGCGTAATGCCATCCTCGACATTCAACAGCACAAAATGGACCTCAACGCCCGCAGGCGCATCAGGATCCTCGGCACACGAGATGTGTGACAGATTGAGCTGATAGTCAGTCGTTGGTTCGGAAGTGGCGGTCGGTTCTTCTTCCTCTTCCGGTACCGGCAGGCAGCCTGCGAAGAGGTTGTGGTGGAACTCACCCGTACCCTCAAGGCCGGCTCCGATCATCGTACCGTTGATCTGACCGTTATTGAAGACAATATCGGCCTGGGGTGCCAGCACGGTACCCTGAATGCCAATACTGCTGAAGGTCAGATCGGTTGCTTCGAAGAAGTTGTACAGGACATATTCGCTGCCTTCAAAGAAGTACTCGAAATTCTGCATTCCGGCGGTGCTGCCATCAACATTAACGAGCACGGTGGAACCTGCCGGAACATTAATCGTGAAGCTGTTCGTATCTGCCAGATCTGCACCGGACAGCGCAAAGACGTTGAGGTCGGCATCATCACCGTTCAACTCAATTGCGCCCCAGGGCTTGACAACCGTCTCGCCATTGGCAGGCAGGTCCGCCCAGGCTGCCGACAGGTCAAGCAGGTATGCTTCCGCATCGGCAAAGTCCATCGGAGAGCCCTGGCGATGATCGCCGTTCGGAAAGCCCACGCCGGTCATATCGGCGGTTCCACCGTAGACGGCATTACCGTTGAATACTTCACCGTTGGTGTAAGTCAGATCGCCACCAACGATCAAGTCATCCCGCGAACTGTCGGGGGAGAGTTTGTCACCGATACCGTAGCTACTCAGGCTGACATTGCCGGCAGCAGCCACACGGCCTTCGGCGTCGGAACGTTCTTGCGTAAGATCGCCCAACATAAATACGTTAAAGTCGTTCGCCACTCCCAGGGGATTGACCGAACAACTCTCGGCAGATGCCACGCTGAATACCTGGGGGGCATCGCGCGTGGTTGTAATTTTGGCGTCAACTGGTAAGAAGAACCAGTTGAATGTTAGCAGTGTGGTGATAAACAGCACTGCAAACATTTTGGCCGCCCGAAAACGCCCATTCATAGCATGTCCTCTCTGCTTTATGAGTGCGACGATTGCAGTAACGTACAGCACGATACTGCATGGCTGGACGTACGACGCATAGAGGCTATCGTTTTGTCCCTGTGTCAGGAACAGCCACTTTCGATTCCACTGGGTAACGTTATCCCAGGCGAAGTGGCATCGCGGAATTCGCGCAGCAACAGTTGATATGCAAATAACCAGGACAGCGACTATGTTGATGACAGCATATTGCGACAACGTTGGTAGTGCCTATAAAATGAGCAGAAGAAGTGCGAATATGAATAGTATCTGGGCACTACTATGCACTACTATTGAGTGATTGCCGGAGTTGTAGCGTATATGTTGCATATTACGAGCGCTTTGCCTGGCATTCAAAGGGGAATGCGCGACGAATTCCTCATCTGGTTGGGGAAAGCTGCGGGGTTCGACTCACATGCTGATAGCACCTGTATGCACACCTGATCAAGCAATGGTAATCTCTATTCAGGTTGTGAGCCGATATATCACCTCCTTTCGGCGGGAATGCTATGCAATGAAGAAGGAGTCAAGTGTGCCTACACTCTGCACTATACTATAAATAGCGCTATCAGGTGATAGGATTTTAGTCCTGTTTTTTGTGATAGTACTCTGTCCTATTGGTTTAACACCTATAGTATAAGATAGGAATAGTTTTATTGTCTCGTTAAAAAATTGTAAAAAAGAAAATGAAGTTGTTAAAATATAGTAAATTTGTTATACTCTATGTTTAGTGGTTGAAATTCTGTTAATCCGGTATTTTGGTCCTGTTCTAGACCCAGGACTGCTCCCTTTTATATAATTATTTGCTACAATCTACCATGTCAACCTCTGATTTGTCGTGTAGGGTATGATATTCCAGCATCCAATCTTACTGGCTAAGAACTTTTATAAGTCTGAAGATTAGTCTGCCGTATGATACCTCAATGTTCGACATACAATACACCTGGTAAACATTCCACTCAGTAAGGAGAACCCAGCCATGCGTAATCTTTGGGCCAGGTTAGCACAGGTACCCATGTTTGTTCGAGTTGGCTTGATTATCGTCATTTTGCTTCTCGGTAGTTACGCCTTCGTTGCTGTTCGTCCGGATGATCCGTCAGGGCCGCTAGTAGCATCAACTGAACGAGTTATGCCGACCCGAAGTACGCTGGATCGTCCATCCTCGGTCCCTCTGACCACATCGGCAGCCGGTTCTCAGGAAGAGGATGCGCTCAAACAGCATTATCTCTCAGTCGCCCAGCAGATTCTGGCGGCGGACACACCGATTGCCGGGGCCGAAGTTGATGGGGACTGGCAGGCGCGGATCATCCAGAACCGCGAAACTGGGCAACCAAGCGTCGTTTTGACCCTGCCACTGCAACGGAATGTTACGGCAAGCAATGCGGAGTTTGTCGCCTCGGCCAAAGAACAGATGGTGCAGGTCATTCGTGAACTATTTACTGATGATCCGACGCTAGAGCGCGTAGGGCTTATCAGTACGGTTCAGTCAGAAGATGGTGTCGCGGTGCCGGTAGTCTCCATCTTTATTGCGCAACAACCCGGTATGGACTGGGCCACGTTGACGGTGAACGAGTTGGAAAGCGTTGCGCAGAGCGTCTATGTGCGGGCAGAGTTGCTGACGCCGGAAACGGCCGAACGGGTTGACAGCGAGCGCTAATCAGAGCAGCGCAGTTGCTGGTCGTACTCTGACGATAGAGCCGGGGAAAAGCTGACAGATCGATGCGAACGGTCAGCTTTTATCATAGTAACAGGAGTTATGCAGTGCAGCCTATTCTGTCCTGGTGCCAAACCTGAACGTCAGCTTCGCCTGCGGCAGCATGGTATGGTACTGTTCTTATCTTTTTCACAAAAATCTTGCATGTTGTGCAAGATTTTTGTGAAAAGACGGTCCTCTTCCACCCTGCCGGAGGCAAAATTCCTTTCCAGGGTAGACATCGCGTAAGTCCTGTAGGTAACAAATATGGTCGATGACTCGTCCCATGTTGTGATGGTTGCATGATGCCATGCAAACGCAGGTAACACAGAGGAGGTTGCCAATGAGTAGGCTTCAACAGGCTATGGGAGTGCTGAGCGATATTGCTGAGAGTGGAGAACTCGATCAGTTCAGCATTGATGCACGAGATTTTCTCTCGGCGCGGGAGCGGGGTGAAACCGAGGGAACCCAAATTACACAGATGACCGTTGCCATGAATGATGCGGCAGAGGTCGTCAATCGTAGTTTCCGCAAGCGCGAGGAGTCCGGGCAGTACATTAATGTAGTCTCCCCGGTGGTTGTACCGAAGAGCAGTCGCTCGTACGCCTGGGTGTTTCTGGTATTTTTGTTCGGGTTCATTGGTCTGGTTGGGTTGTTGGTTCTGAGTGGTCTTGATACAGTTGCTGGTCTTTTTGGTTCCAGTAATGCCGCCGGGTTACTCTTCGGGCCGCACTACTGGTTGTTGATCGTGGCCTACATCGCCTTTAGCTGGTGGCGCAACAGCCTGGTAATGGTGCCCGATGGCTGCCAGGCGTTGATTACCAAGTTTGGAAAGCTGGAAAAGATTGTCGGGCCAGGGTTGACAATGCTCCTGAATCCCTGGACGCAGGTGAGCTATATCGTTAATACGACGAAGGAGTATCCCTACAATGCTCCGATCCGCGAAGCACCAACCGAAGGACGGGTAAATGCCTCGGTTGACCTCTTTTTGCAATTCAAGGTGGAAAATCCGTCCGAGTTTATTTTTACCATTGGCGGCGCGAAGGGCTTCTCGGAGAAACTGGAAAATGCCATCAGCGAGGTGACACGCGCGCTGATCTATGAGCAGAAGGCTGAGCAGATTTATGATCTGGTCGGCGAGAGCACGCAGTCGCTGCTGAATACGCTGAATCGGCAGTTTTTACCGGCGGTGCGCTTTGTCAATGCCAATATTACGCACGCGGAGCCATCCAGCCAGCAGTACCGCATGGACCTGGCCGCGCCAGAGATGGTACGGGTCGCCAAGGAAGCCTACACCTACCAGTATGAGTTAAAACTGCGGAAGGAGCAGGACGAGGGGGCGCTCAATAAGGAACTGGCCTCGCTCCACGAGACGCTGTCGGAGATCCGGGCCGAGATTGCCAAGTACCAGGCCCAGATGGATACGGCGCGTGAGAAGGAGTTCAACCGGGCCAATGCCTATGCCCGCCAGTTGCTGATCGAGGCCGAGAGCGAAGCCAAGGCGAATGCGGCGCTGCTGGAGGCGCAGGCACTGGATATTCGCGCCGTGAGCAGCGCCCACTACCCGGAGATCCTGGAATATCGGTTCCAGCAGGATGTGTTCGATAAGCTGGAGACCGTCGCCGACCGGCTGCCGCAGATTATCGATATCGGCGCACATGCGGAACAGCATATCAACTTTATGGCAATTGCGCGCCAGATGATCGGGTTTGAGGATGGAACACTCTACACGGAGGCCGATTTGCAGTCGATCCGGGCGCGGGTCAATGAGATTATGGCCCGCATCAAGGAGCGCTCCGAGCAGATCAACAAGATTATTCCGGAAGAGGAAGAGTCGGCAGCGGTTGTGGTGGAGGAGGGCACACTATGAGTACGGGTATACCAAAACACGAGTTCTCGAAGATCAAGGAAGTTGTTGCGGCGTGGCAAAACGTTCGGCAGTTGTTGCGCTCCGGTGAAGAAGGTCAGTTGGTACCGGTGGTTATTCCCAAGGATCGGCGCGGATTTGGTTGGGTCTATCTGGCCGGCATTGCGTTCTACTTCCTGATCTGTATGGTCCTGGGGGCGTTTGCGGGAAATAGCTTTGTTGCCGGGATAAGCGGGTTTTTGCTGGTGATTGTAACGATTATGGCGTTGCTCTCCTGGTTTCGTGGCCTGATCATTGAGATTGAACAGGGGACGGTTGGGATTGTGTCGCATTTCGGCAAGATCACCGGGACATTTGATCCAGGGCGGCACTATCTGCCGTGGCCCTGGCAAAAGATCGAGTTTATTGTCGATACGGCAACGGAAATTCCCTATACCGCGCCGGTGTTGGCATGTCCGACCCGCGATAATGTGCCGCTCAAGTCAATCGAGTTTTTCCTGAAGTTCCGCATTGTTGACCCGATTGCCTTTGTGCAGAATATCGGGGCGAGCAACTTTGACATTGTGCTGAGTAGCGCGGTTCAGGATGCCATCCGCCAGCGCAGTCGGCAGGTGCAGACCGAGCGAGCCTACGATCTGCGGGGTAGCGATGTCGGCGATATGCAGGACTATCTGAATCGCCAGATGGATCGGTATGGTGTCCGCATTCTGGGCGCAAATATCCCGGATGTGCAGTTGACCGACCAGTACCAGCAGCATCTTGCGACACGCGAGCAGGTTGCCAAGGAGTTGACGGCGTACGAGCGGGAGTGGGAGTTGATCCGCAAGCAGCGGAGCGATACGCTGCTGATGGAGATCGAGCGGGCGAAGAAGGAGCGCGATGCCCGCTTTGTTGAGGTGCGGACGGCGATGAATAAGGCGCGTGAGGATGTGGCGCAGGTGCTGCAAGAGCGTGAAACCGAGGCGCAGAAGGTGCGCTGGGAGATCGAAGCGAAGGGCCAGGCCACGCTAAAGTCTGCCGCGAACGAGGCACGCGCGCTCAAGCATCTGGGAAAAGCCTACAAGGACAACCGCGCCGTGTTGCAGTATGAACTGACGCTGCGCCGCCTGCAGGTTGCGGAGAAGTTGATGCAGAACGCACCCCGACCAGTGCTGGTGAAGATGGAGGGTGGTGGTGACCAGTCGGCATTATCAACGTTGATCCTGGCACAACTGCTGCCCACAATGGTGCGTCCGACCGTGCCGACAGAAGTTATCGGCAATGGAAATGGGAGCGCCCATCCTGGGAAATACCCTGAGATAACTGATCAGTCGGCGCAGATGTTGCAAGGACTGCTTGAGCGTGCCGGACAACGGGGTCAACAGTAAACTGTAACCTGTCGGCAGCATCGTGCTGCAACAGCGCCCGCATGGTTAAACCGTTAAACCATGCGGGCGCTCTGTTTTTGTTAGAGCAGGGACGGTTCGGCGTTAGCTCTTCTTGGGCTTGTCCTGCCACTCCGGGTTGCGGTTGCGGTTGCGCTGGGGGGGATAGGGATCGGTTGGCAGGCTACCCCGCGACTCGGTGTTGCGCTGGTACAGCGAAGTATCGTCGGCGGGGGGCGAGTCATACCCGGTTGCGCCGTCGCCCGCGCCAGTCTCGAATGATGTGTTTGCTGCGGTTGATGGCTGCTTCTGGGACGGCTGTCTTTGCTGTTGCCCCAGTTTCTGCTCAATGGCAGCGATCACATTGTTGTAGGAAGTGGCGAACTTCTCGACGCCTTCATCCTCAAGCTGCTGCGTGACGGCATTATAGTCGATGCCTTCTTCCTTGAGGAGGGACAGAACGGCGAGGGCATCATTGACATGCTCGTCAATCGTGCGCCGGACTTCGCCATGATCCTGTAGTGCCTCCAGGGTCTGCGGCGGCATTGAGTTGATCGTGTCCGGGCCGATGAGTGACTCAACGTAGTAGACATCGCGGTAGTCCGGGTTCTTGGTGCTGGTGCTGGCCCAGAGCACCCGCTGCGGACGCGCGCCATGCTGTTTGAGTTGCTGGAAGCGCTCACTGCTAAAGACTTCCTGGAAGCGCGCGTAGGCGGCTTTGGCATTGGCGATAGCCGCTTTCCCGCGCAGCGACTGCAACCGCTCCTGGCGAGCGGCATTGCCATTGGCCTGCGCGATTTTCTCGTCAAGCAGGGTATCGACCAGGGTATCGACGCGGCTCACGAAGAATGATGCAACGGAGGCGATCCGATCAATCGGCCGGCCCTGTGACTGGCGTTCCTCCAGAGCTTTGATGTAGCTCCACATCACGCGCTCGTGATTCTCCATTGAGAAGAGCAGCGTGATGTTGATATTCAGCCCCTCGCGCAGCAACTGCTCAACGGCGGGAGCGCCCGCGTCCGTGCCGGGCACCTTGACCATCAGATTGGGACGGTCTACGGCCTGCCAGAGCCGCCGCGCCTCGGAAATCGTGGCATCGGTGTTGTGTGCCAGGTCGGGCGCTACCTCTATCGAGACAAAGCCATCCTGTCCGTTTGTGCGCTCATAGAGCGGCAGAAAGCGGTCGCAGGCTTTCTGAATATCGGTAATTTCCAGCTTCTCGAAGATTGTGCCGGCGTCGTGTCCATCCTGCGCCAGCGCCTGGATCTGCTCATCATAATCACTGCCGGCGGAGATGGCCTGCTCAAAAATGGTTGGGTTGGAGGTCATTCCCCGGACGCCATCCTGCTCGATCATCTGCTGAAGTTCGCCACTCCGTACCAGCGAACGGGTAATGTAGTCGAGCCAGATACTCTGTCCTGCCTCGAGGATGGCCGCCGGCGGATTGGTCTGGGTCTGCTGAGCACCTGATGTATTTGTGGTTGTCATCGTTGTTACTCCTTTCTCACCAATGGTTGCTTCTATGGAACCATAACGAACCGTCACGTTCTGTGAGTTTGTCTACAGAGAGAACAGACAAACACAGAACAAACCAGTTGTCTGATAACGGTGCGTCGGGTGCGCTTTGTTCTGTGTTCGCTATAACCCTGTCGTGCGATTCGGTCGTATGCGTATAAAGCAGTCAGTCATGATCTCCGTCGCAAGATACGTGCCGGCGGAGTAGGGTTGCTCCCACCGGGTTTGCTGTTGCGGGAACAGCCGTTGCCTACACTCCGGCAACTACTCAAGCGGGAAGTCGGCGGAGGTCCAGGCGCTCATGCTGCCGGGAATGTTGTAGACATCCTGGAAGCCATGCCGCTGCAGGATACTGGCGGCCATGCCGGCGCGGAAGCCGCTGCCGCAGTAGGTCGCCACCGGCTGCCGGCGATCCAGTAGCTCCAGGCGCTCCTCAACGTAGGGCAGGTAGATGTGCTGTGCGGCGGGGATATGCCCCTGTTCCCACTCGCTATCGCTGCGTACATCGAGGATCTGCATTCCGCGCCGCGCCTTGAGTTGCTCGCGCAATTCGTGGATGCTGACCTGGGGCGTACGGGCAAAGATCGCTCCGGCCTCAAACCAGGTGCGCATCCCCTGGCGCAGGTAGCCGATGATGTTGTCATACCCAACCCGCCGCAGATGCCGGTGAGCCGTATCGATCTCAGCTTCGTCGCCGAGAACCAGCAGAATGCGCTGCTCCGGTTGCAGCAACCAGCCGACCCACATCGGGAAGGCATCACGCAGCGGAATGTTGATCGCTCCCGGAATGTGCCCACCGCCGAAGGAGGCCGGCTCGCGTGTGTCCACGACAATGGTGTTGGGCTGGTCGATCTGTTCACGGAAGGCGGCAACATCAAGGGCCGGCAGGTGGGGCAGGTGGCCGAGCAGGGCCGGTCCCTCGGCGTTGATCTTCTTCATAAAGGGGTAGTAGCGCGGCGCGGGTGAGAGTGATCCCAGCACCTGCTGGGCAAACTCGTCCACGTTACGCGCCTGGAAGATAGGATTGTGGCGGCGCTCATAGCCGATAGTGCTGGTAGGCCGGTCGCCGATGCTTGCGCCACAGGGCGAGCCTTCGCCGTGGGCCGGGTAGATGATAATCTCATCACCCAGCTTGAGCAGCTTGTCGTGCAGCGAGTGGTATAACTGCCGGGTCAACTGCTCCTCGGTGCCTTCGCCCAGCAGGTCGGGGCGGCCGACTTCCCCCGCGAAGAGGGTGTCGCCTGTGAAGACACCCCAGTTTGCCGGGGCTCCCAGACTGCCGCGTACCACAAAGGAGACATGCTCCGGCGTATGGCCGGGGGTGTGCAGCACTTCCAGCATTAGTGGGCCAAGTTCCAGCATGTCACCCTCGTGCAGCGGGCGGTAGTCAAACCCATAGTCATCGGATGCGCCGCCATAGATCGGCGCGCCGGTTTGGGCGGCTAGTTCGCGGCTACCCGAAACAAAATCGGCGTGAATATGCGTCTCCAGGATATGGGTGATCCGCACGCTATTCGCCTGGGCGATCTCAAGATAAACCTCAACATCGCGGCGGGGATCAATTACGGCGCAGATGCCGGCATGTTCATCGCCGATAACATACGAGAAATGCGAGAGTCCTTCGGATTTAACTGTTTCAAAAAGCATTGCCGTGGATCCTTTCTTCGTTCCACTGCTAAAAACCGTTCTCCCGCAGGCGGCAATCCTGCGGGAGATGGATGTTCAGGCGGGATGAAATGTGCGGCGACCGGACGATCTAGCGACGCTTGGCGACGGCGGTGTCAATTGCGTTGGCGGTGCGCTCGGCCTGCGCCGGGTCGGAGAGATGCAGCATTGCCGTCTGGCCGTCCTTGCGCTTCATGCGGATGGTGTAGCGCGTCCGCACCGTGACCATCAGCACAATGCCGGCGATGATCAGGACGATCCCGGCGATCAGTGGGGTCAGCAGCATTCCCTGCCAGACCAGGTAGCCCGCGATAGTAATCACAATGCCCAGGGCGAGCAGCGCAATACCATAGCTGCGCCGCAGAATGGGCGGATCGAGCGCTACTGCATCGATGTCGCTGGTGTTGTAGGTGCGGTCCTCCGCGATAACTTTATCCTCAGTAACCAGAATATTCTCGTGGCGGTGCAGCACATTCTCGCTGGTTGCGGTCATTATGAAACCCTCCGTTCTAGTAGTTCACACGTTTGTCAGGCTCACGCGCTCATCAGGGATAAAGGATCGTAAGGATGGATGACGTATGTGCAACATGATCCTGATCCGACGTGCGCCGTTTTGCCTTGTTGTCAGTTCAGCAAGATGTGTGCCGGCCGCAGATTCGCCCATACTAACGGCATCGGCTGCCGGCACGTATCTTGCTGCTTCGTAGGGCAAACGGATCGTGACTAGAATGTTTCTGGTCGTGAAGGAATGAAGTAAAAGGAGATAGGGCATGAAGACAGTCATTGGACTCTTTGAGTCACAGCAGCAGGCGGAACAGGCGATCAACAATCTGCATGATCTGGGCTTTGCCCGTGATGATATAGGCGTCGTGGCGCGCGACACTGTCGTTAAGGAGCGTGAGGTCGGGCAGGAGGATCGCCCGATTGCCGGCGGCGTGGGCAGTGGCGCGGTTAGCGGTACTGCCGTCGGTGGTCTTGGTGGGCTGCTGGTGGGTCTGGGCGCGATTATCATTCCCGGAATTGGTCCGGCGGTCGCCGCCGGCACATTGCTTGCGACCCTCGGGACAACCGCGGCCGGTGCGGGTATTGGCGCGGCGGCCGGTGGCCTGATCGGTGCGCTGGTCGGATCGGGTGTCCCGGAGGAGGATGCGCAGATCTACAGTGAGGGCGTGAAGCAGGGTGGCATCCTCGTTACTGTGCAGGCTGATGATGAGCGGTCTGATGCGGCCAGTGATGTGATGCAGCGCGCTGAAGCGGTTGATATTAAGCAGCAGCGCGAGGGGTAGTACGGTTGGATTTGGTACGGCATACGGACGCGCAGAAGCACGTCCGTATCGGAAAATTCCGGGAAGGAACTGATCGTGAGTGAGCAGCATTTGCCGCCGGCAGCGCAGCAGTTTATTGCGGCCCTGCATAGCCTGGAGCAGGGTGGCCCTGATGATGTGGACAAGCTGGTTGCGCTCTTCAACCCGGAGGCGCAACTCACCAATGCAACGCTTAAACTTGCCAACCAGGAGCGCACTGGTATTGCGGGCGTGCGTGATTTCTGGGTGAAATATCGGCGCATGTTCAACAATATCTATTCGGAGTTTGACCATGTGACGAGCAGTGAGCAGGCAATCGGGCTGTTCTGGACATCCAGAGGAACGGACACCCAGGGCCGGCCGGTGGAGTATGACGGCGCGAGTCTGCTGGTCTTTGGGGAGGATGGCAAGATCACCCGGTTCCGGGGCTACTACGATACGCGCCAGATCAGCCGGAAGGTTGGCGGGGCGACGTAGCATTGCCACGGGTTCTGCCGCAATACGGTGCGCCATAACTGCCTCCAGGGTTTAACCCTGGGGGCAGTTGTGCATGGGGCAGTGGCATACAACTTGCTGCGATTGACACGACTTACACGGTGAACACTCAAACCGAACGTTTGACCAGGTGGAAGCTGGATTCGCCTGCGGCAGCATGGTACTCTTTTTTCTTTTTCACACAAACATTCACGTTGTGAATGTTTGTGTGAAAAAGAGCTGGTTTCTTCCGCCCTGCCGGAGGCGAAAGTCCCTGCCGGGTTAACGACCGCGTAAGTCGTGTTATTGATCAAATCAAACGGTGCCGCCACCCGCGTGTATGACCGCGTATGTACAGGTGAGGAACAATGTGATGTTTAGATCTGAAGTTGTTGTCGGGCTGATCCTGGCAGTTGCTGTATCCGTGTTGTGGTCGGGGGCAGTTGTCCAGGCACAAGCGCCCGATTTCTTTATCGATATCCAGCCGAATGTCGGGCCACCCGGCGCTACCGTGACGATTACCGGGCGGGATGCGCCGCCCAATACGCCGATTCAGGTGCTCTTTGCGCCCTTCACCGATCCGGCGCAGTGCCGCCTGGGACGCGGGGCCGATCTGGTTGCCGAAATCACCTCCGACCGGAATGGGAGTTTTGTGGCAACGCATCTGACCGGCCGGTTAAGCGGGGAGCATGCGGGTAACAGTTATGTGGCCCGGGTAAATACCGGACCGACGCCGCGCCCCGCGTCGGATATCGAGTGCTTTACCTTTGGTGTAACCGACGGGCAATACTTCCCGGAGACCGGCCATGTGTTGAAGGGCCGTTTCCAGGAGTACTGGCGGGAGAACGGTGGGCTGGCGGTTTTTGGCTACCCGCTCACCGATGAGTTTCAGCAGGATGGCCGCATCACGCAATATTTTGAGCGGGCGCGCTTTGAGTTCTTCCCGGAGAATCAACCGCCCTATGATGTGCTGCTGGGGCGGCTGGGCGTGGTACTTCTGGAGCGCGAAGGGGTGAACTGGCGCGAACAGCCGACCGCACCCGGTCCCGCGACGGGCTGCCTCTATTTTGAGGAAACGCAGCACAACCTCTGTAATCAGCAGCGCGGGACGGGCTTCCTGAACTACTGGCAGAACAACGGGCTGGAGTTTGATGGACAGCCGGGGAGTTCCTACCGCGAGAGTCTGGCGCTGTTTGGTCTCCCAATCACGGAGCCGTATCAGTACACCAATGAGTCGGGCGACACGGTGCAGGTGCAGTGGTTTGAGCGGGCGCGTTTCGAGTGGCACCCCGATAACCCGGAGCAGTACCGGGTGCTGCTGGGGCGACTCGGCGCGGTGCTGGTAGAGGCCGGTGCCGGGCCGTAACTGATGGGGGCGCAGTGTGCTGCGCCCCTCCAATGTCTTCACAATGCCCCTATGCTGCGCGGCTCAGTTCCAGGGTATGCCGACGCAACGCGTTGGCAATCCGGTCGTGGGCCTGCTCGCCCTCGGCCTGTTGTTCCAGTTCGTGCGGGTCCAGGGGCGTGCCAAAGGTGACGGTAATCTGAGCCGGACGGGGGATTGCGCGGCCCATCGGCATGGCTCTGTCGGTGCCCTGGATAAAGATCGGCACTACCGGGACGGAATAATGTGCCGGCAGCATGCCGATCCCCGGCCTGAAGTCCAGCAACTCTCCATCGGGTGAGCGATGGCCCTCCGGAAACCAGATCAGGTTGTAGTTGCGCCGCAGGATTGCCGCGCCAAAGGCCAGGCTTGAAATGACCGCATGACGATGATCAATCGGCACTGTCTGCGCCAGGCGACTAACCAGACTGTAGAGCGGGTTGTGGAAGGCAATGCGGGCCGAACCACCCCAGTAAGTCCGGCGCAGGCGGGCGTAGGGCAGAGCAGCGGCCAGCGCAAACGCATCCAGGTAACTGACATGATTTGGCGCAAAGACAAACTGTTCCCCTTCCTGCAGGTGCTCCTGCCCGCGCACCTGCAGGCGAAACGGCCCATGCAGCATCCCCCAGTTGAGCGCATAGGTTCCCCGCGATAGCAGCCGCATCGGCAGACTCAGCGGCTCAAGCCAGCGCGCCTGCTCTGCGCTGAGTACCTCCTCCGGTTGCTCCAGCGGGCGGGCCTTGGAGACGGTGTGCCCAGCTTCGGCCTGCTCTGCCACCTCCTGCAGCAGATCGCGCACGGTTTCGACACGCGTGATTGCATCATCACTCAACTCGACGTTGGCGCGCTGCTCAATTTCGAGCGTCAGGTTTAACCACTCGAGCGAGTCAATTCCCAGGTCCAGTTGCAGGCTGGTATCGGGCGTCAGGCGCTGATCAGGGTGGTGGCCGGCGAACCAGTCCCAGACCTGGCGAGCGGCCTGGTTCTTCAGCAGTTGCTGGTCTGCGTCAGACATCTCTTCAACGGCAATCGGGTGACCCGGCGCGGTGTCGGGCTGTTGCGCCTGCTGCTTTGCCTGCTCATACCTTTCGGCCAGCAGATGCCGCCGAATCTTGCCCAGGCGGGTGCGCGGTAGCGGTTCGCGGGTGGTGGCATAGTCGGCGATGCGCTGGTACGACGGCAGGCGCTGCGAACCCTCGTCAACCGCCTTGCGGATTGCGTCGTCAATATCGCCGTTGCGCTCACGGATTGCGCGCATATCCGGCACAATCACCGCTACCAGTTGCCCCTCCTGCTGTAGCACGCCGATCTCGTCAATAACCGGATCTTCCTCGTAGGTTGCCTCGACCGCGTCGGGCTGGATGTTTTCGCCGCCGGGGGTGACAATCAGGGTTGAGGTGCGCCCGGTGATATGCAGGTAGCCGTCATCGTCCAGGTAGCCCAGGTCGCCGGTGCGGAACCGGCCATCCTCGGTAAAGGTCTTTGCCGTCTTATCGGGTAGATTATGGTAGCCGGCAAAGACATTCGGGCCGCGCGCCTGCACTTCACCCTGCGTCTGCGCCTTGCTGGTCGGCTGTCCATTGCCGGTTTCTTCTTCGCCGGGATGGGCCGAGGGATCGATCCGCAGTTCCACTCCGTCAATCGGTTTGCCCACCGTATCAAGACGACCTTCGCCGGGCGGATGAATAGTCAGCAGCGGCGCTGTTTCCGTCAGGCCGTAGCCAATAAATATCTGCCAGCCCAGCCCCTCCAGTTTGCGCGCCAGCTCGGGATCAATCGCCGAGCCGCCCGAAACCAGGGTGCGCAGCGCGGGGCCGAAGCGCTGGTGCAGTGGACGCAGCAGCCACTTGCCTATGTGGGTACCCGTGCGGCGATAGAGCCAGGTGCTCAAATCAATACCGGAGCCAAGCAGGACCGAGGCAACCGGTCCCTGGGAGCGCAGCCGTTCCTGGATGTTCTCGTACAGTGCGTTATACAGGCGTGGCACACCGATAAGCAGGGAAACCTGCCCTTCCTTCAGGGCACGCACCAGTTGCGGTCCGGTCAGCGATTGGGGCAAGACCAGGGGTGCGCCATACACCAGCGGTCCAAATGTCCCTACCAGTGGGTAAACATGATGCATTGGCAGCGGCTGGAGCACGCGATCCTCGGAGCTAACCAGATTTACCCGCCGTATCGTGTTAAGCTGGAAGGCCAGATTGCGATGGTTGAGCGGAACGCCCTTGGGTGGTCCGGTCGTGCCCGAGGTGTAGAAGAGCATCGCCGGGTCGTCGGCTGTTACCTGGGGCAGAGTGCCGTTTTCCGCCCGCAGCATGCTGCGCCAGCCGCGTTCGTCGTCGGCTTCGGCATCAAGCAGGATGGGCGTTGGCTGAACCTCGGTGTCCAGTCCGGCTAACTGCTCCGACTTGCGCGCAGTGGTAAAGATAAACCGGGGCTTGGCATCATCCAGGATATGACCGAGGATCTCGCCGCCGAGTTGCGCATCCAGCGGAACCACCACGGCCCCGGCCTGAATGATGCTCAGGCAGGCAATAATCCACTCGGGTGCGTTGTTTGCCAGGAGCGCAACCCGGTCGCCCTGGGATAGTCCGGCATGGGTGAGGCCGTTCGCCAGGCGCTGTACATGGTCCCCCAGTTCGGCATAGGTCCAGCGGGTCATACCTTCCTTCTGGAGCGCCAGGATTGCCGGATGTTGACCACGCCCGGCAAAGGTATTGATCAGTTCTTGCAGGGTGTGCAATTCTTGCATAGTTCACTTCCTCATATATTTTGCATGTAGTGACACGAGTTACGCGGTGCAGCCTGTTCCGGCCTGGTGTCAGGTCCGAACACCGGATTCGCCTGCGGCAGCATGGTACGTTCTTTTCTTTTTTCCGGAATGTTTTGGCCGAAGGCCAAAACATTCCGGAAAAGAGGTCTTCTTCCGCCCTGCCGGAGGCGCATCCCATCCGCTGGATGGACGACCGCATAACTCGTGTTAGTGACAGGAGTTACACGGTTGACATGCAAACCGGACGTTTGACCAAGTGGAGGCCGGATTCGCCTGCGGCAGTGTGGTCGGGAATCTTCCGCCCTGCCGGAGGCGAAGGACACCTTACCGTAGAGGACCGCGTAATTTCTGTTAATGACACGACTTACGCGGTGGTTCATCAAACCGGGCGTTTCACCCGGTGAACGGCAGAATCGCCTGCGGCAGCATGGTACTTTTTGATCTTTTTCACAAAAATTTTGCACTTCGTGCAAAATTTTTGTGAAAAAGAATG
>DAOTUI010000213.1:0-8557 GCA_034437035.1 Chloroflexaceae bacterium | reverse complement strand
TTCCATTCTTTTTCACAAAAATTTTGCACTTCGTGCAAAATTTTTGTGAAAAAGATCAAAAAGTACCATGCTGCCGCAGGCGATTCTGCCGTTCACCGGGTGAAACGCCCGGTTTGATGAACCACCGCGTAAGTCCTGTGTCTCTGTCAGCGTGATCATTTTGTGCTATCTGGTTACTGCGCTACGGATGATTGGTAGGAAGGCCATGCCTGGCGCATCGAAGTCATCATCCACAATGCGCAGGGGACGCAGGTATTCACCCTCAAACCCGTCAACTTCGGCACGGATACGATAGCCGTAGCCGGGACCAATGGAACCGGTGTAGGGAAATCGCTCAATATTAAACGCTGCGCCGGGTTCCGGTAAGCGCCGCGCGCTGATGAGAATATCAATCGGGGTGTCATCCGCATCGAGCAGTTCAATCGTCACATTCGCCGCAATCGGCAGGTCATACGCAATCGTAATTTCCGCCGGGAAGGTGCGCTGATTGACAATACCGATCTGGGTGCGAAACAACAGCAGGTCGGGCGCACGGGAAAAGCGTGCCCCGGTATCGGTGGCTTTGGCGCGATAGGAATACAGCCGGCCGGATCTTGTTGATATGCCGGCCGGGCTGTTAAACGAGGGGCAGTGGGCTGGTTGCTCAGGAGGCAACAGATACAGACCACAACGATGATGATGTGATGTGTCACATGTTGCACGGTAATTCTCCTGCTGCCTATCCTATTGCGTAATCCAGCCGACGACGCGCACGCAGGTACCTCCGCTGGACAACTGTCGCCAGGTCTGGGTTGGAAGATGGTAGAGCCAGGATGGTTGGTCAGCGGAGGTGATAGGACATCCCACTAACCAATTCCCATCTGGTGACGTGCTCTTCACAACCAGTTCGCTCAATGCAGGACCAGTTGAGGGCAGAACTGCGGTTGCAACCGTGTTCATATCCGGCACTGCCCGCATTGTCATTCCTCCGGGAGCCACCTGGTCCATCGTCAGGATGTGCTGACTATCCATTGCCCAGAACACATGATCCGGAACAATCTCTATCTCACGGATCTGCCGTGTTGTCGTGTCGAACAGATACGGTTGGTACGGTGTCTGACCCATGCCAAAAATTATATATCTTCCGTCTGGAGAAAGCTTTCGACAGAAGAGAGATTGCTCCGCCGGTTGCGGCATAGGAGCCAGCACTGTCTGTGTCCCTGTTGACGGGTCAACCGCTGCTATATCACGTGGTTGACTAGGTTGGCGACGAACCGCCATTATTATCTGATCTTGTGCATCTATACCAAACAGTGATCCTGCACGGTCAAATGGAATAGCCAGGCGTTCACTCGCTGTTGCTGCATTATATGCACGAACCCCAATAGTGCCAGTGCTATAAATCAGTGTAGGACCGGCACGCAACCAGGCAAAGATCGGGAAGCAGTCATTATGATTGCTTAATGTGCTGATAACCTGGTCATTGGTGCCATCAATGCGTGCCACCTGGAGTTCATAGGGCCAGTCACCCTCCGATGTAGAATAGGCAATCCACTGTTCATCAGGAGACAGGGCAGCATCAATAACGCGTAAAGCGAACAGTGGACTATCGCCAACCAACTGCGGGGAGATGCTTGTATCCAGAGGCACCTGCCAGAGCGCCATTGGGAATGAGCAGGTGTCATCGGTGGCCCCAAAATACAGCAGGGCCGTCGCTTCGGCCCCGCCCTGGTGCGCCTGCTGCCAGGCGGTTGCGAGGGTCGCCCGCCGGGCCCGCGCTGTCGCATCCGGGCTGTTCGTGGCAGATGCCGGCGGAGTGGTCAACTCCTCGCCCGGCGCTACTGGTGCTGCTTCCGGCGGTTGGGGCGACTGCACCGCCGGCTGGCCCGCCACGGTTGTGGACGATGGGACATTCTGGTCAGTCACACCGCACCCACTCAGGATGAGGGCGATAAGACCGAGGAAAACCAGTCGTGGCATACGATGCTCCTTCGTTGTGCATGGGTATGCATGAATGTTACTGGATGCTTATTCGATTGTCCAGTTTACAGGCGCATAGATAAATGTTCAGTGCGACTGGATGCGGAGTGCGGCAGCTTTGCTGCCGCACTCCGCATAGAACCGGGGATCAACTGGGGTATGTGCTGTGGTTGCAGCCAGAGCTACTCGGTCGTCTCGGCTGGGGCGGTGGCGGCGGTGATATCCAGCGACTCGCGCACCTGCTCAAAATCCTCCTGGCTCCAGGTTTCTTCCGGGCCAATGCCGATCATCATAAAGACGCGATCGCCCTCCAGGATTGCCAGTGCAACCCGGCCCTGTATTTCGCCCAGTTCCGGATCGGTCCCATTGATTCTGACGACCACGCCATCGCTGCCACCAATCGTGATATCTTGCCGATCCGAGACGGTAATATCGGTATCTTCGGACTCCGGCTCGGCCAGCATCTGATCGAGCAGGGCATCAATGGTATCCTCGTCAATATCCGTGCTGACATCCATTGCGCCGAGAATCGTCTCTGACGGGCCAAAGACCATAATGATCCCCTCGGCATCGGCCGATTCGGGATCGACGCCTTCGGGCACCAGCATCGCAGTGCCGACGCCCGCCGTTGCTTCGCCGACATTGGTGGCAACCTGCCAGCCCTCCGGCAGCATGAAGGTAAAGCCGGCATCATTGACAACCTCACCGCCCGCAGGCATTGCTTCGCCCGGTAGCGCGTCTTCCTGCGGTGTGGCTGCGGCCGGTTCTGTGGTGGTTCCGGCTTCCTCCTCGGTGGGTATCGGCTCCGCGGCCGCAGCGGTCGTCGGTTCTTCCATAACATCTGCGACCGTTGGCTCCGTGGTGGCGACGGCTTCGGGAGCGTCACCCCCACCACAGCCGGCGAGCAGCAGTGCCCCAAGCAGCATCAGCGCGATCATTCGTCCCGGCAGTGAGCGGGCCAACACCCTGATCCGAACGAGTTCCATTCAGTCTACCTCCTCAATCATTGTAATATTGTTTCCATACAGCCACCATCATACCCGAAGTTGTTCTGTCCATGTACGGGGTGCATTGGAGACTATGCATAAACGAGACCATGCGTTATTCCTCAAATTCCGGTAGTGGTGAGAGTTTCCCGGCGTCACGCGCACGCGCGCGGAGCAGCAGGGCTTCCAGGTAGCCGCGATTCTTGTCGGGGCGCTCCTGGCAGCGCAGGACTTTTTCATGATCTAGATGTTCGATTCGGTCATTCATTGCCCGGAGCGCATCGAAGGAGTTGATCAGCGCACGCTCAACCGGCAGCCGCTCCGGGAAGATGTCGATGCCGAAGTAGCCGGTGTAGCCGCCCATCTTCAGCGCGTAGAGTGCCGCCTCGCCAAGATCGGGGCTAATTACCCCCACATCCAGATCCTGGTCATAGTTGCCCAGCGGCTGGCTGTTCCAGTGGGTGTGAAACAGGCGGCCCTCCTCCATACAGAGGCTCAGACTGTAGGCCGGGTCTTCGTAGGCCATCAGTAGATGCCCAATTTCGGGGTTGATGCCCATCAACGGCGTGCCCCGCCCCAGAAGATCCTGGTTCGCGGCACTGGTCAGGCCGGCTTCGACATTGCGACAGCAGAGCAGGCCATCGCTGGTGGTCGGAACGAGAATGCGCCCGCGCGGCTCGTAGGGTTTGGGCTCCAGCGCGATGCACACACCGGGCACGGCATCCAGTGCGGCCGCCAGGCCGGTATTGAAGCGCCGGCGCATCGCGGAGAGATCGAGACCAAACGAGTTCTCATAGCCATCGATTCCCGGCCAGATCACCGCGAAGGCGGTCCCCAGTTCCTGATTAAGCTGGAGCGCCTCGCGGGTGCGCCGGATCGCTGCCGCGCGTACCTCCGGGATGGGATTAGAGAGGCTGCCCCACTCCCAGCATGCATCGTAAAACAGGTTCGGGATCACCGTAAGCAGTCGGATACCCGTGTCGCGGATAAAATCCTGGTAGAGCGGCAGATTATGCTCGTTAATCTCATTGGGATAGTGCGCTTCGATGGCGGACAACCCGGCATCCTTAAGCTGTGCCGCGCGCGTGAGAACCTGCTCAATGCTGCCGCGCGGACTGTAGGGTTCGTGGAAGCGCAGACCGGCGGGAAAGAAAAACCAGACCCCGGCACTAAACTTGAGATCCAGCGAGAATGACTGCATATGCCGGATCAACTCCTCAGTGGTACGCTGGGCATGCTGCGGCGCATGCGGAAGAAGTGGCATAGGGTATGTCTCCTTTGAGTTCCATGCGTTACGCGATTACGAACCCGGAAGGAAATCTTGCCGCCGGCAGGGTGGAAGATCCCCGCTGCCGCAGGCGAGTCTGGATTCTATCTGGTCAAACGTCCGGTTTGAACATCCACCGCGTAAGTCCTGTGATTGATTGTACCATGTGCCGACGCAAAGAAGCCCAAAGCCGCCGGATGCATCCGGCGGCTTTGGGTGAGCCCGGGAGGTGCGTAAAACTACCACTAGCGACATAACCATCAGCATAAAACCATCGATGCCACCCGACGGTTTATTGTGTGGGAGGAGGATGCTGATGGGTAGCGGAACGCCGTTAGTGTTTAAGTTCTACTTGTGCATATCTTACCAGGCTGAGTTACAACCGAGTAACGGAAACACGCAAAATCGGGGCAATTGTGTGTTTTGGTACAAATTTAATACAAACTGTCGACCGGATCATACGTGCCGGCTTTCGCGCATACGCCGTAGAGCTCATCCACCAGCGCGTCGATGGCCGCATCGATGGCCGTGATCTGCTGCTGCAGGTGGCTCTGCTGCGGAGCGGTTGCCGCAGTGCGCATCTGCAGTTGCAACGCCGGCATGTGTCGGACCAGGGCAACCAGACGATCATGGCGCGCGGTGTCGGCGGAGTTTGTGAAATCGATCACCCGGATAGGTAATTACCGTAGCCGTGACAGTTTGACCCGGGCGAAGACGCGCCCCCGTTCATGGGCCAGATCCTGGTAGCAACCGGCGATATAGCGCGAGTTCAGGATGCCCGGCAGATACTCGATCCGAAAGGGTGACGGCTTGGTCGGCACAATCGCCGGCAGGCTGCGCCCAAACCAGACGCCGGTCGTATCGAGCGTGGCAATAATGCGATCGGCGGTCTGGCGCAGCAGAAGCTTGGGCGCGGTTGCAAAGACCGTCTGGTGCAGATAGACCACCTCGCCGGGAAGGAGCAGGCTGTGGTAGTTGCTGCGGCAGTAGCGCGCGGTGTGGGGCGCGATCCAGTAGCACCCGATATCGGCCCCTTTCCAGTACATCCGGTCATCCGGGTGCTCGGGTGAACCGATGTAGAACAACCGGCGCGCCAGGTCGCCCTGACCTTTTGCCTGCATACCGACGCGTACTCGCTGATAGTTGATGCCCGCGTCTGTGCAGCGCATTCCCGGCCATTCTCCCAATTTAACCACCGGCGCAGCACACGCTGGTGTTGGGACGGCAAACCCCAGGTTGGCATTCGCGTGAAAAGCAAGCCGGCACACAGACTGCCCGGGTTGATCCGCTGCCAGTGCGGCGATACGCTGCTCCGGCGGCATTTGCGCGAGTTGTAGCATGCACACCTGCTGTTCGGCTTCGGGCGGAGAGCGGCGCGCGACAAACATGCAAGCCGGGCTGGTGACGCCACTGAACAGATCGTCGCCCAGATCGACCAGTACCCGGATCTGTTGCTGAAGCAGGAGTGTGCGTACATCGCGGGCCCGACGCTGCCGCAGGAGCGAACCGGGCACAATCATGCCCAGCATGCCGCCGCGCCGGGTCAGGCCCAGTCCGGCATCGATAAAGAGTTTGAAGCTGTCGGTGTGGTCCTGCGTGCCGGCGGGATACCGGGCATGAAAATGGTCCGGATGCCACCAGGTTATCACCCACCGCAGCAGGGGTGCAAAGCAGGCCTGGACAGTTGTCTCGCGCTGGCGATAGCATCATTGTTTATGTTTCTGCTTGCAATTTTGTTTACGCACTCGCTCACGATACCAGTAGCGGAGGCGTTCGCGCACGGATGGTTCCGTCTGACCGAGTGCCGGCGCGAGAAACACCGTCACGGTTGTGCGGCCAACACCTTAGGTTACCACCATGCCAAAGCTCCACACCGCCAGGGTTGCTACCTGGGGTCGACTCACTGCCGGCAGATGGGTTGACACCAACTGTTGCCACTGCCATAATTCTTTGATGCAGGTCATATCTTCCTTCGGTACGATACTGGTTTGGCTTCCATGTATCGTAACCGAAGGATGACCCGCGCTCAAAATGATTGACACCCATGCGGCTCTTTCTCAAAATGTCTACACTTGAGAGCATAGGCCACCGCCTCGTACCCACTGATGCCGACCACCGGCTGATCCGCGCCATTCCACTCGGCATCATCCCAGTACTGGGGCTGGACAATGCCCTCCTCCTCCCGCCACGCCCAACCCGCCTCGGTCCAGTAGTCCGGATTGGTATAGCCATCGCCTTCGACAAAGGGGCGGAACTGGGCATTGGTGACTTCGGTTTTGCCGATGCGGTTTCTCATCCTCATCGGCCAGTTCGTCGGCGTCGGTGCTGCCCATCAGGAAGGGACCGGCGGGGATTTCGACCATTTCGGGGATAGAGATTGCGGGCCGGGGTGTTTGCGGCGGCGCGCCGGTTTGTGTGTCGGTTGTCGGCGCATCAGCGCTGGTTGTGGCGCTGATGTCCGGTGTGGCGACCACCACAATGCCGGTATCCGCCGCCGGGCGAAAGAGCGCCACCGGCGGGGCGGCCGGTTCCACCGGTTGCTGCGGCAACGCCTGCAAAATCTCCGCCTGGGTGATCACCGGATCGTCACCCGAAAGGAAGAGATACTCGAGTTTATCTAGCTCGCTGCCTAATGCCAGCACGCTATCAGATGCCGCCAGGGCCTCTTCCAGTTCTGCCGTAGCATAGTCCCCGCCGTCGGTCCATCAGACTACCTGGCTGTGCGCCAGACGCGGACCCAGGTCGGCCTGGATCTGCGGCCAGGCCCGCGCAAACCAGTCCGGCTGGTCGGCCCGGATGATATAGATAACATCAACCGAACTGATCTGCAGGAGCAGATCATGCCACCCGGCCGGCCGGGTGGGTACCTCTTCCTGGCCGACCAGGGCAATATCTACACTCAATAGCCGCTCCCCCGGTACCGTCTGATCCAGGCTGTACCGGCGCTTACGCCAGGTGGGCACCTGGACCACTTGAGCTATCGACTGCTCCAGGTACGGACAACGGGCAATGGTTAGGACAGAGCTGGCTTCGCGGCAGGAATGGGTGGCTGCCTGGTGTTGCCCTTCAATCCGCAGGACACGGTTGCGTTCCGGCTGAAATTCGTGGGTGGTACGGTGCCCGCCGTCGTAGAGCGTCATCCGGTAAATCTGATCCGGCTCCAGGGTATACTCGACGGGAAGCATATCCACCGACCCGATAGCCACACTGCTCCAGCCCGCCTCGGTCTGGTGGGCCAGTTCGACCAGCGTTTCGTCCGCCAGTCCCACCACCTGCCAGTTCTGTGCGGGGGGCGGGATATTCAGGGCGCTCCAGAGGCTCCCGGCACTCATTGCAAGACAGGCAACGATCAGGCTGCCCAGGGCAACCCGGTGCCCCCAGGCGACCGGAAAGGCCTCCAGTTTGCGGATCGGGAAGCCCGTGGCTACGCGCCAGCCGTTGCAGAGCGGCCGGCCCGGACGGTTTTACCCGTAGCGGGATCTTCTCGTCCTGGTCCGGAAAGCCAAAGTTTTCCAGGCTGGTGTTGAGCCTGCCCCGCAGCGGCGTCTGGGCCAGTTGTGCCAGGTGTTTGAGGGCCGGTTCCGGCTCCAGTTCCAGGCGCACTCGCTCGCGAATCGTCTCCCAGGCGAGGAGCGCCAGACTGTCCGGCTCTGCAGCCGCCGGGCGGGCCTGGTCAACCCTGTGCAGAATAAAGCGCAGCACCGTGGCCTGTTCCCCGTCGGTGCGGCGGGTCAAGAAGCCGCGTCGCAGCACCCTGAGCAACTCTTCAGCGAAGCGCAGACCCGCGACGCTGCGGTGGGTGCCGAGCAGGGCATAGAGCCGCTCGATCCGCTCCGGCGGCAGGTCGGAGTAAAACTCCCGGCGCAGGGCATCCGCCAGGCCCGGCGTGCAAGATCGCCGCAGCAGGCAGCCATCACCTGAACGTTCGCCATTGTGGCGCAACCGGTTTCGTTCCGGGTTGCGCTGGTTGTTCGCGCTCATCCGGGTCGGGGCGCACCCGCTTTTGTCGAGGTTTCTGCGCAGTCCGGGGCGGTGCTGTCTGCGCCCGTTCGCGCAGGTCGGCCAGGATGCGCTGCGGGTCAACTTGCGCATAGTCCGCCGCAGCCTCGTCTGAGAGCGTGAAGAAATCATCAAAGCGCTGCGCAATCAGTTCCTGCTGCGCTTCGTCGCGGGCCGGCAGCGCCAGGATTGTGGCCCGCAACCGGGACGCCGTCCACTCTCAGGTGTAGGCTTTTTGTGGGAGGGGCGCGCTTCTGCGCGTCCGCCGCCCGTCCTGGTGCGGGAAATGGTTTCTGGAGCGGCGGTCGTTGTCGGTCGCACCAACCGCATTCCAATGCGCTCTGGC
>DAOTUI010000212.1:0-18417 GCA_034437035.1 Chloroflexaceae bacterium | reverse complement strand
GGAGGAAACCCGCCATCACCGATACAAGCCACACGAAACTATCGTGCGGAACACCCCGGCTATGGTACCTGTGTCTGCACGAGCCATCAGTAACAGGAGTTACGCGGTTGATCTACAAACCGGATGTTTCACCCAATGAAAGCCGGCTTCGCCTGCGGCAGCATGGGACGCTTTTTATCTTTATCATAAAAAATTTGCACTCTGTGCAAATTTTTTATGATAAAGATCGGGAATCTTCCGCCCTGCCGGAGGCGAATCGGGCCGTTACATCCAGATGAACACCTGATTTGGAACCGACCGCGTACCTCCTGTCAGTAAAAGCAACCATAGCGCTGAAGCGAATGCCGTTTCATCACATGAATGCAGAGAGCGTGTGCTTCAGAACGGCATGCTCCATGGCGATTTAAATGCAATTGCCCTGGGATGCCCACCGCGTAACTCCTGTCATTAACCGGACTTACGCGGTGGGCGTTCAAACGGACCGTTTGCTCTCGATAACGGCGTATTTCGCCTGCGGCAGCATGGTACTTGTTTGTCTTTTTCCGAAACATGTGGCTCTCCGAGCCACATGTTTCGGAAAAAGAATGTCCCATTCCACCCTGCCGGAGGCGAATCGGGCCAGTTGTCCAGGCAGACGCCTGGGTCAAGGACCGCGTAACTCCTGTCATTAACCGGACTTACGCGGTCCTTGACCCAGAAGATAGTTCAGCCTCCGGCAGGAAGGAAGAACCCTGATCTTTTTCACAAAAGTACCATACTGCCACAGGCGCAGACTGCCGTTGTAGGAGTACGTGCCTGATTCGTACACTCACCGCATAACTCGTGTCACTAGTCCAAGGAGTAACACCATTGTCAGTCTTACGCAAACGATATATACAGGTATCTGATCCGGCACAGCTCTGGCGCGACGGATGGGCCGTGTTACGCGCGCGGCTCCATCTGCGCCAGGCGACCGCAGTGGGGCCGCGCGTACGGGTATGGGGCAGACCAGCCGTGCGCAACCGGGGCCGAATGATCATTGGCGACCGCAGCCGCCTGATGTCAACGATTACACCGCTCGAGCTGGCAGCGGGACCAAAGGGCACCCTGGAGATCGGCGCGAGCGTGTTTATTAACTATGGCTGCTCGATTGCCGCCCGGCAGTTGGTGTGTATCGGCGACCGCTGCAACATTGGCACCTACGTCATTATGATGGATAACGACTTCCACTGTCTGGAGCCGGAACGGCGCAACGAGCCGGCACCCTCGGACCCGATTATTCTCGAGGAGAATGTCTGGCTGGGTGCCCGCGTGATTGTCCTGCGCGGTGTCACCATCGGGGCCGGGAGTGTGATCGGGGCGGGCAGCGTAGTAGCAGAGGATATCCCACCACGCTCACTGGCGGTCGGGACACCGGCCCGTGTTGTGCGGCAGCTTTAAATATCACAAGTTACGCGGTGAGCGATCAAACCGGGCGTTTGACCACGCCGGCAGGGTAAAAAAACACTGCTGCCACAGGCGAAACAATTTCTTGCCGCAATCAAATATCTGACTTAAACACTCACTGTATAACTCGTGCTAACAGTAAGGAGCATGTATGATGATGTCAACGACACCGACAGCAGGAAGTACCCCCATGGTTTCGGCAGTAATCTGCACCCGTAATCGCGGCAACAGCATCCTCAGTGCTGTAGAGAGTCTGCTGGCAAACACCTATCCTAACTTTGAGCTGGTGGTTATTGACCAGAGCAGTGATAACCACACAGCCCAGGCGCTTGCGCCATTTGCGGGGGATACGCGGCTACGCTATATTCGGACCAACACTCAGGGTGTTGGTCTGGCCCGCGCGATGGGGCTTAATGCTGCTCGGGCCGAACTGGTTGCAATGACCGACGATGACTGCGATGTTCCCACTGACTGGTTAGAGCATATGGTGAACGTGCTTGAACAACATCCCCGTGCGGCAATTGTCTTCTGTGATGTTGTGGCTGCACCACACGATCCCGAAAAGGGCTGGATTCTGACTAACGTGAGTTCCGAGAATCGGGAGATTGACTCCCTGAAAGCCTGGAATGCGGCCGGCGGTGCTAATGCCGGCATTGGCGCGGGTATGGCTGTTCGGCGTACAGCTATTCAGCGTATTGGAAATGTTGATGCCCATCTCGGCGCAGGCGGCTACTTTCGCAGCGGATGGGAAACAGACATTACGCTCCGCGCATTACTGAATAAGCATGCCGTTTATCGAACAAATTCCACAAGTGTTATACACTTTGGTTTTCGCACACACGAACAAGGACGCTCACTGATGCGCCGATATATGTTTGGTATCGCGGCTGTCTATGCTAAACTGCTGAAGTGTGGATATTGGCAGTTGCTCCCGGTCATTTTTTCCGAAGCCTGGCGTACGGTTATTGCGCCGGGTGCAACCGCGTTGTTGCGCCTGCGTAAACCGCCCGTCCTGGGCCGCGCTGTGTCACTGGTCCAGGGGCTCAGTCAGGGCTGGCGCGCCCGAATAGATCGTAGCCGAGAAGTGTTTCAGATCCGGACGACCAGTTGAGGTGACAGGCATAGCCCAACACAAAGCCGGCTCCCGCACGGGAGCCGGCTTTGTGTTGGGGTTTTTGCGCGGTGCAGGGGTGACATTGCCCCCGACATGCGGACGCGCTGCTGCGCGTCCCTACCGGAACATCTTGCACCTGGCTGAGGTGGCTGTCTCCCGCTGGACGCGTTACGGATGTGCAGAAGCGCGTCCCTGCCCGCAAAATTAGTCTGCGGCGGTGACACGCACTGGAGTGACCGGGGCAGACCGCTCATGCACGGGTTGCAGCATGCCTGGCTGCCGGCGTTGCGCTACACGAACGGCGGTGCGTAGCTCCTGCGAGCCTACCGGCTCCATCAAAAAGCAGTTAGCTCCCTGATCGAGAGCGCGCTGTCGATCCTCAGGATAGCCACTCTCCGAGAAGACAATGAAGGGCAGGTCGGCGTGCGTGGCACGCGCGCGTGCCCGGTCCAGCAGCGTCAGACCATCCATCACCGGCATATGCAACCGGGTAATAACTATGTCAACCGGTACTGCGGCCAGTTGTGCCAGCGCCTGCTGACCGTCGGCGACGATCACGACGTTGTGGCGATCCTGCCGCAGCATGTAACTAAAGAGGCGTCGATTTGTTGCATTCGGTTCAACCAGAAGGATTACGGCCATCACTCCACCACCATACATTCTAGAGATACTTCACCAGATGCCAGCGATTATTCCCTGGCTCAGGTTTATAGGTTACTTCATCCATCAGATTACGCACAAGAAAAAGTCCATACCCATGCTCATGGGCCTGGTTCAGGTCGGGCGCGGGTATCTGCGTTAGATCAAACGATTGGCCGGTGTCTCTGAGCCCGATCTCAAAGCGCTGGGGATTGGGCCAGAGCGTCAGTATCAGAGCGATGCGCCCCGCCGGGTTCTGAGCATAGGCATGGTCAACAATGTTGATGCAGGCTTCATGTGCCGCCAGTTGTACCGCGTAGGTGGTCGTCTCCCGGTCCCTAATCCCCTCGGTTTGCTCCAGGATCGCGGTGACACAGATACCGACCAGCCGCACATGCTTATGCATTGCCGGAATATCGAGTTTTACGGTTTCTGAATACGGGGTCACGTTGCTACTCCACTCCTTTGAGGATGACCAGCGTCTGATCATCATCCTGGGATTCACTGGCTGCAAACTGTTCCAGGGTCTGGTAGATATTGTCGGCAATGGCCTGGGCCGGCTGGTCTGCCAGGCTATCAACCAGGGCAAAGAGGCGCTCCCATCCAAACATACGGTGATCCGGGTTGCGCGCATCGCTAAAACCATCGGTCGCAACCAGCAGCAGATCGCCGGGGCGCAGTGCCACCGTCTGATTGGCACAAAAGCTCATGTTCAACACGCCGATGGCGGTGCTATCGGCCTCCAGCAGGCGCGGCGGACCATCTACCGGGCAGTAGATCACGGGCGCATGTCCGGCATTGGCATAGACCAGCGTGCGGGTGTGGGGATAGTATTGGCCGACGAATACCGTGGCAAACATTCCCACCTGGGTAAAATGCGCATAGAGGTCGGTATTGACTTTGTGGATAATCATTTCGGGCGTCGGGTCGGGCAGAAATGCCGCCTTGCTATGAATTGCCGCCCGGGTCATTGTCATCAGCAGCGCAGCCGAGAGCCCTTTGCCGGTGACATCGCCGATTGAGAAAATAAATGGCCGATCAGTATGCGCAATAAAATCATAAAAATCCCCCCCAACTTGCATGGCCGGTTGGGAGTGGGCCGCAATATCAAGCCCGGCCACTGTCGGGAGTTCCTGCGGCATCAGGCGTGAATGGACCCGCTGCGCCAGCGTCATCTCATCCTGCAGGTGCGACTGCTCCTCGGTCTGCCGGGTCAGCAACATATTCTCAATCTGCGCGCTGACCTGGTCGGCAATTGCCCGCCCCAGTTTGATATCGGCAGTGGTAAAGCTCGCACCCGGTTGATTGATCAACCCCATCCCGGCGATCACAGCGCCACGAATACGCAGCGGAAAAAAGAGCAGATCCTGGATGTCAGCCGGCAGATCCTGCGGCAGGTGCGCCCGGCCCAGCCGACCCTCCCACTCGCGGGAGTTGATATGCCAGAAGCAGCGCCAGATCAGCTTCGCATCAAGCCCGGCTTCCGGGATCTGAATCAAGAGTGGCTGCGTGTCCACCGCGACGAAAATAGCGAAGCCGGCCCGGGCCTGAATAATCCGCAGCGTTTCGTGCAGCAGGTTCCACAGTATTGCGTCCGGCGTGATATGCTTGTGCATTGACGGCATCAGTCGGTACATCCCCAGCAGTTGGTCTCGACTCGCAACCAGTTCTTCGGTCATTTGCTGCAACTCATCTTCAAGCTGCGCCAGGTCGGAAACGATGGCGGCCTCGGCGTTCAGGCGGCTTTGCACCACCGCCCCGGTAATGCCGGTCACCCGCAGATCGCCAATAATTTTCTCTCCCAAGCGTATGGATGCCACCAGGCTGGGGGTGTGCAGATTGCACACATCCGGCCAGGATGCCAGCGGTTGATCATCGCACCAGATACCAAATGCCGTTGCTCCGGCGGCCAGCCAGGTTTCGGCCAGGTTTGCAAAGTGGGCATAGCGCGCGTTAAGCAGCGTGGTAAGCATAGGCCATGATCCTTCTGCCGGCGATACAGGTGCAACCGGATCGGGTGATTGTGACATTAATTCTTTTTTTGGGGCAGTCTGCCCACGCACATACGACATAACCGTTTCTTCTCCTCAGGACTGCAGACCATACATTAATCCGGATCGTAATCTGCAGGAATCCCGGTATCGGCTCTCAGGAGTCCCGGCTTATGAAGGTTGAACATTAAATCCGGACATTACCGGATTGGAGTCCCGGCTTCAGCCGGATCAGGCGTTCCCGGTAGTATGCTGCTGTCCCGGCAGGCATTCCACCGGCTAAAGCGGTTGACACACAACCCAGACGTTTCACCCGCTGGAAGCCGGCTTCGCCTGCGGCAGCATGGTACGTTCTTTTCTTTTTCCCGGAATGGTTTGGCCGAAAGCCAAACCATTCCGGGAAAAAGAGGTCTTCTTCCGCCCTGCCGGAGGCGAAACTCCTTGCCGGAGCAATAACCGCGTAACTCGTGGAATGACACATCCGGATTAATGCTTCAAACTTCATCAGGCGAGACTCGCGCGTATCTATGATAGCGCTTTACCACCAGCCAGTTTACCGGTGTGGGTGTGCGATTGTGATGGCGATGAATCGCCTGTATCCGCGTTAACTTCGCGCTGCGCCGTGGGACGGGTTGCAAAGGTCTTGAGCGCATGCTCTTCAGAGACAAAAATATCAAAGGCTTTATCCAGGCGCGTCAACTCGAAGATCATGTAGACCGGCTGCTGCATACAGCAGAGATAGAGAGCACCGCCCTGTTGCTTTGCGCGCTTTAGTCCCTGCACCAGCGTTGCCAGCCCGGTTGAATCGACAAAGCTAACATCGGCCATATTTACCAGGACGGTTGGTGTCGGTCCGGCGGTCAGTTGCTCCAGGGTTTCAACGACCGGCGGAGCGGCATATTTATCGAAACGCCCCGCGAGGTCGATAACTGTGACATTATTTATCGAACGGGTTTTGAACTGCATGATAGGCTTCCCCCTTCGTGAAAGTGTACTTCCAGCGTGCTTCTTATCCTATGAGTTAACCTCATCTGTCTGCCGGTGATAGGTAGCCGGTTGCATCACCTCTCTTCTGGCTGCGCGCCGTCGCCGCAGCCAGGCGAGAGGTGTCTGCCAGAGAATGGCAAGATCATCGCGCCAGGTATGCGTTGCGGCGTAGTAGGCATCAATAACCAGGACATCGTCGAGGCTGCTCCGGCTGTCCGTCTGCACATACCAGAGCCCGGTCAGTCCGGCAGGATGGTCAAAACGTTTCTGGTGCCACTCTTCATTGAGTTGGGCCGCCTCCGCCGGGTGCAGCGGTTTGACGCCAATCAGGGCCAGATCGCCCGTCAACACATTCCAGAGTTCCGGCAGCCGCACCAACCCCATCGTGGTGAGCCGGCGCCCGATTGTCGTCAGGCTACCGTCGGCCTGGCGTGTGCGAAATGTCAGCAGGCGCAGTGGCTGCCTGGTCGCTGCTTGCGTGGACGGTTGCTCCTGTCCACCCACTGCGGTTGTTCGTTCAAATACCGACTGGTCGGACACCAGGTAGACGATCAAACTTATCAGCAGAAACAGCGGTAGCGTGACGAGCAGCAGCAGCAGTGCAATGACAAAGCCGGTTATGCGTGCCCCGCGCCGCGAAACCGGTTCCGCGTTGACCGCCAGCAGAAATGGATCGACCACCTCAACACTCTCCGCGGAGCGCGGGTCAATAATCGTTGTTTTTTGCACAATCCGGTGATTGAGATTCACCAGTTGTCCCACATAGGCATCTTTCAAAATGGTGCTATGCTGTACCGTGGCCTCCGCATCGATCATGAGATGCGAACCCAGCACCGCCTCCGGCCCGATCGTGGCCTCACGCCCGATCCAGCAACCCGCGCCGATGCAAACCGGCGGAATCAACCGCGCTTCCGGGTGGATGCGATGGTTGGCTCCGGCCCAGACCCCCGGCGCGATTTGCCGGCCCTCGATTGAGGGATAGCGTACGCGTGGCAGCGTGGGATCGACCTGCGCGGGCAGGCCGGCGGCACAGGCGCTATGCAGGAAGACGCGCTGCGCCTCCTGGTAGCTCTCGAACGAGTGGAGCGGGTTCCAGTAGCCGGACGTCCGGTAGCCATAGACGGCATCCTCGCGTTCCAGCAGAGCCGGGATCAACTGCGTATCGGTATCATACATGGTTTGCACCGGAATATGCTCCAGCAACTCCGGCTCGATGATATATGCGCCCGTACTGCAGAGTTCCGTTTGCGCTTCAATCTCCCCATTACATGCCGCAACCCGATTATCCGGCCCCAGGCGTACCGCACCGGCAGGGTAGCCGGCGACCGGCGCATGCAGAATCATGGTTACCATACTCTGCTGCGCGGTGTGGAAGTCCAGAGCCGCCGCAATATCCAGGTCCAGGATGGCATCGGCGGGCAGCACCAGGGTCGTCTCGTGCAGCAGATGCCCGGCCCAGCCGATCGCTCCGGCCGTGCCCCAGGGTTGGCGCTGGGTGATATAGTCGATAGCAACACCCCAGCGTTTGCCATTCCCAAAGCCGGCGATGATTCGGCTACCGACGTGACAGAGACTCACCTGCAGCCGTTTGTGTCCGGCCCGCGCCAGGATCTCAATGGTGCGCGCCATCACCGGCTGGTTGAGAATGGGCAGCAGCGGGCCGGGTGTCGCGTCGTTTAGTGGTGACAGTTTTTGCTCTTCAGCCGTTGCCAGAAGTAAGACCTGCATGATCCTCTACCTACTCTGCTATGCTGTCGCAGCCGCCTGCACATCTGCAAACACGGGCAGTACCGTATCCAGGCCCACCTGCTGCAGGCTGTGCAAAACTTCCTGCGAACATCCGGCAATGCGTACCTCCCCACCCTGACTGTCTGACTGCCGGTTTAGCGACATCAGTACCGCCAATCCGGTACTCGACAGCAGCAGCGTCTCCTCCAGATTGATAATCAGGCGGGGCGACTCTTCCATGCGTTCCCGGCAGGTTGCCGCCAGCGTGTGGGCGGCGGTGGTATCCAGCATACGCGGCGTCTTAACCACCGTCCAGCCGGCATAGTTCTGGGCCGGCTCTACCATCGGGCGGGTGCGCTCCTGGCGGGCTGCCAGGGCAGCGGGGACATCGGCCTGGATGTCGAAGAAGAGATCTAGCTTGAGCATCTCCAGAATGCGGCGGATCGTGGGCGGCACATGCACCAGCCAGAGCTCGCCGCCGGCTTTTCGCGCCTGGTTGGTCAGCGTGACCAGGGCTCCCAGCGCGGAGCTATCCAGAAACTCGGCCTGCGCCATATCAATCACCAGGAAGGGATCGGTTTGCAACATCTGCCCGGCATGCTGCACAAAGGGCGCATAGTTGCCGACATCCATCCGCCCCTGGACCGAGAGGATCGTGGCCTCGGCAAGCATACCGGTCGGCTCCCGTTCCGTCTCCGGCAGTGTAGCGGCGGGTGGCTCAGGCGCTGCCGGCGGACGCCCGGTGCGCATGATCCAGAACTGCCCCACAAAGAAATAACCAAAATAGAACATATCGCGCACATAGCGCTTCCAGAGGCGTTGGGGTTCCTGGGCCATGCGGTAGAGCCACTCACAGCCGCTACGCTGCATCCAGCGCGGCGCGCGCCGGGTAACACCCGCAATCAGATCAAGCGTCCCGCCAATGCCAATACTCAGCGGAACACCTAACTCGCGGGCATACATGCTAATCCACTTCTCCTGCTTGGGATTGCCAAAGGCGACCAGCAGAATATCCGGTTTTGCCGCTTTGATCCGGTCAAGGACGGCGTGATCCATCTCCAGAATAGAACGCTTGGGGGGCGAGTCAACCCCGGCAATGATCAGGCCAGGATAGCGCTCCTGGAGGATTTCCCCCGCACGGGCAGCCACACCCGGCGCCGCCCCCAGCAGGTAAAGTGAGTAGCCCTTTGCGGCGGCGCGCTCAGCAATTGCCGGTACTATATCCGCGCCGGTAACCCGCTCGGTCAGTGGTACTCCCAGCAGACGCGCACCCCAGACGAGCGGCATCCCGTCGGCGGTCGCCATGTCGGACGCCTGCAAAATATGGCGCAACTCAGGATCATGGAGGGCGTTCACCACAAAATCAGCGTTCACGGTCGCCACCTGATGGCTCCGGCCGCTAGCGCGCCCACTGGTGATAAACTCTTCCATACGGTTAAGCGCCCGGTCCATTGTCAGGTCATCGACAGGTACACTGAGCATTATCAATGACTTGCGCATAGCTTCACTATCCCTTCCAGTTGAAAACGAAACTGGTATAACGAACAATCAATTATGGTAAGAATTCCATTGTCGAAATATAGCGTTAAGCGATACGGAGCAACGCTGCCGGCCCGTATATGTCACTCTGTCATACTATGATGGGTAATATTTTACTCTTCATTGAGGTGATTTTTGAGGAATAACCGTTGTCTTAGTACGCCCCTTTGGTCCAGATAACTGCCGGTATGGTCTTGAGAAGGATTTTAATATCCTGCCATACGCTCTGTTCGGAGATGTACTGAAGGTCAAGTTCAATCCAGCGGTGAAAGTCAAGATCGCTCCGTCCCGACACCTGCTGCAACCCGGTAATTCCCGGCACGACATGGAGCCGGCGGCTCTGCTCAAAGGTGTAGCGCTCAACCTCGCGCTCAATGGCGGGGCGGGGACCAACCAGGCTCATGTCACCCTTGAGCACATTAAAGATCTGGGGCAGTTCATCCAGGCTAGTCTTGCGGATAAACCGTCCAACGCGGGTGATGCGCGGATCATGCTTCATCTTAAAGACCGGGCCATCAGCCTCATTCCGGGCTAACAACTCCTGCAGGCGCTGCTCGGCATCAATATACATCGAGCGGAACTTGTAACAGGTAAAGTTCCGGCCCCACTGCCCCACCCGGGGCTGCCGGAAGAGCGCCGGACCCGGCGAGTCAAGTTTGACGGCAATCAGGGTCAGAAGCATCAGCGGGGCAGTCAGCAGCAGCGTGATACTCGCCAGGACCAGATCCAGCGCCCGCTTCATGTGCCGCATCAGTTTGGTGCGGATACTCCAGAGCAGCAGTGTCAGACGCAGCCGCTGGTTGGCATGCAGCCGGCGAAACTGCCGGCCGGCATAGATATCAAACATGCGAGCGGCTTTCCCATCGTCATACTGGATCATCCTATTCATTATTCAACCTCGCTCCCATTCACTCACGCGTACATTCGTCTAGAAACTACTCGTAAAAACAACCTTTACGGTGCCTGCCTGACCTTTCGGCAGCCTGGGTCGCAATGATTGGTACAATCATCCTTGTGCTGTGTTTCCCATACAGACATTTAAGGTTCAGCGCTATACCAGGTGAGCAAGAATCGGGCCAGAATCATTGGCCCGCAGTTTATAATGACAAATCTGTTATCTTTAAATAGGCAAGTTATCTTGCGGCGGATGCCGGAGCACGGTGGTATCCAGCATTGTTGTGCGGCAAACACCGAGTTGGCACGGGGATGTCTCACGCGTCCCGGCAGATGAACCTCATGGAGTTAATCCGAACACGCGCTGCATATGGAGTGCGGCCGCCAGGCGGCCGCACTCCATATTCGGGCTATCTGCGCAAAGGTTATCCCCGCGCGCCTACGCTCCACCGGCGTTGTACTGCGTGTACGTGGCCCATAAGTTGCATTGTTTTTTGCCAACCTATCAGGTATAATGCCAATCGTGAATGTCGTTACGGTCACCTGGTGACCTGTATTCGCAATCAGAGAGATTGAAAAATAGCCATGGACAACTCACCACTGCGCCGGCGCCTGGGCCTGGATGATCCAGCGCGGATGAGTGACACGCCGCTGCAGCGGCGACTCAGCCCTGGTCGGCCTACAACCAGCGCGCCAACCGAAGCGTCACCCGTGATGCATCGTGAGCAGCGCACCGATCAACCCCACGAGCATGTTGCCGCCGGATCTATCCGCAGTGTCGTCAAAGAGATGCTGGAGACGGCAATTTTTATTCTGCTGATCTTCTTCATTGTGCGCGGGATTGTGCAGAACTTCAAAATCGAAGGCTCGAGTATGGAGCCGAGTCTGCACAGTGGGCAGTATATTCTGGTTAATAAGCTGGTCTATTTTCACTTTGATGTCAATGCGCCGATGCGCCTACTTCCCGGCAATGACGACCTGCCCGAAGAGGTGGTCTATCCGTTTCATATTCCCGAACGCGGCGATGTGATTGTATTCGAGTATCCCAATGATCCGCGCAAAGACTATATCAAGCGCGTGATTGGCCTGCCGGGAGAGACGGTCGAAATCCGCGACGGCGATGTCTATGTTAATAGTCAGATGATCGACGAGCCCTACCTGCAGGGGGCCGCGACCAGTTGTAGCTCCGGCTCGGCATGCGGGCAAGGGCCGGTGGTCGTGCCCGAGGATTCGATCTTTGTGATGGGCGATAACCGCGCCAACAGCAGCGACTCGCGCGAGTGGGAATCGCTCCGGCTTGAGCATGTGATCGGGCAGGCCTGGATTCTCTACTATCCGGTGAGCGACTGGGGGATTGTGCCGCATACAACCTATGCTATTGATCAATAACAGGATCTACGCGATCGGTTCCAAACCATGTGAACACCTGGATGAACGGCCCGATTCGCCTGCGGCAGCATGGTACTGTTTTATTCTTTTTCACAAAAATGTTGCTCTTTGAGCAACATTTTTGTGAAAAAGATCCGGGATCTTCCGCCCTGCCGGAGGCGAAACCAGTTTCCCAAGGAGTGACCACGTAATTCGTGTCAATAACAGGATTTACGCGATCACTGATCCAAAAGGGAATGTTGCCTCCGGCACAGCGCAGAAGAAACTAACTGTCTTTTTGCTAAAAAATTTGCACGTTGTGCAAATTTTTTAGCAAAAAGACACATAAAGTACCACGCTGCCGCAGGCGAAGCCGGCTTCCATCTGATCAAACGTCCGGTTTAAATGTCAACTGCGTAACTCCTGTCAAATACAGGAGTTACGCGGTCACTTATCCAGCAAGGGATCTCGCCTTCGGCAGGGTAGAAGACCGATATGCATATTGCGATTAATGCTCATCTGCTGGCCCATACGCGCTCGTTTCGCCGCGCGGGCGTCTCCCACTACATCGAACAACTGCTGCAACATCTGGCCTGCGTAGACCAGACCAATCAGTACACGATCTTTACCACCCGTGGACTGGATGCGGCGGCGCTGGGGTTGCCGCCCCACTTCACCGTTCAGCCCAGTCGTTTCCCAACCATTAATCCGCGTGTGCGCATTCCCTGGGAGCAGTTCCTGGCACCGTTGATCTTGCGCCGGCATCACGCCGACCTGTTCCATGGCACCCTGAATGTTGTACCCCTGGCATGTCCCGTGCCCAGTGTGGTGACAATTCACGACCTGGCGTTTATCCGCTTCCCCTACACCTTTCGCTCCTACAACCGGACCTACCTGGATCTGGCAACGCGAGTGAGCGTCCGCCGGGCTACGCGCATTCTGGCGGTCTCGGAGCATACGAAGCGCGAGGTGGTCGGGTTGCTGGGAGTGCCCGCCGAGCGGGTAGTCGTCACGCCCAACGCGGCGCGGTCGCACTTTCGCCCACCTACGGCTGAGGCACTGGCGGCATTTCGCACCCGCCACCGCTTGCCGGAACAGTTTGTGCTCTATGTCGGCACGCTGGAGCCGCGCAAAAACCTGACCACGCTGCTGGATGCTTATGCCCAGGTTGCCCGCCGGAGCGCGGTGCCGCTGCTGGTGGGGGGTGGCAAGGGCTGGATGTATGACGCCGTCTTTGCCCGGCTGGAGGCGCTGGATCTGCGGGACCGGGTGCATTTTGTGGGCTACCTGGATGAGGAAGAGCTGCCGCTCTGGTATGCTGCGGCGCGGCTGTTTGTCTTTCCCTCGCTCTACGAGGGCTTTGGTATGCCGCCGCTGGAGGCGATGGCCTGCGGAACGCCGGTTGTCACTTCCAACAGCTCCAGCTTGCCCGAGGTGGTCGGTGATGCCGGCCTGATGGTTGCGCCCACGGATGTTGATGCCCTGGCGGCCGCGATTATGCGCCTGCTCAACGATGATTTTCTGCACGCCGACCTGCGCGAACGCGGTCTACGCCGCGCGCAGCAGTTCGCCTGGCGCACCACCGCCGAGCGCACCCGGGCCGCCTACGGGCAGGCAGGTTTGACAGCGCCTATGCATGCGGTATAATGGCATTAGTATGCACAGGCAAGCGCTATACGGCTCTCCGGCACCATCACGTCGTTCCCCATGGTCAGCGGGCGTTATGCTACTGGTGCCTCGCTTCAGAAACAAACAAAACTAGACGATAAGGGGTGAAGTATGAGTCTCGGACCCTGGGAACTGTTGATTATTCTGGCAATTGTGATCGCTATCTTTGGGGCCGGCCGCATCGCCGGGATCGGCGGGGCGATTGGCAGCAGTATCCGCGAGTTTAAGAAGGCGGTGCGTGACGACGAGTCGACTCAGGCGAAGCTGGAGCGCGCCGAACAGAACAACGATCAGAAGGCTCCCTCATCGGTGGCCGAGTAAACGCAATCCCGCGCGTCGGCCCTTCCGCCTGCGCCGGTGGTTGTTCAGTGAGTTCAGTTAGCGGTAACTGCGTCAGTAGCGACAGGAGCGCTGTCGGACTGGCGCTTTTTGTTGGGAAGAAATCTATGGCTGGTGAGTTATTCGATCAAGTGACAATTACGGTGCGGTCGGGCAATGGCGGGAATGGCTCCGCCGCGTTCCGCCGGGAGAAGTATGTACCACGCGGCGGTCCCAGCGGCGGCGATGGCGGTCGCGGGGGGCATATCTACCTGGTGGCCGATCCGCAGTTGAATACGCTGCTGCCCTTCCGTTACAAAAAGAAATTTACTGCCGCGAATGGCGGACACGGAAACAAAAATAATCAGCAGGGACATCAGGGCAGCGATCTGGAGGTTCCGGTGCCGCCGGGGACACTGGTGCGCGCGACGATTGATGGCGAAACCTACATGATCGACCTGGAGCGACCGGGGCAGCGGCTGCTGGCGGCGCATGGCGGCAAGGGCGGCCTGGGCAATATCCATTTTACCAGCTCCACCCGCCAGGCACCGCGTATCGCCGAACTGGGCGAACCGGGTGAGGAACTGGAACTGGAACTGGAACTCAAGCTGATTGCCGACGTTGGATTGGTGGGCTTTCCTAACGCCGGGAAGAGCACGCTGCTCTCGATCATCAGCGCGGCCCGCCCCAAGATTGCCAACTACCCCTTTACTACGCTGCAACCCAACCTGGGACTGGTTGAGGTGGGCTACGAGCGCTTTGTGGTCGCCGATATCCCCGGCCTGATTGAGGGCGCGCATCGCGGGGTGGGCCTGGGCTTCGACTTTCTACGCCATGTGGAGCGCACCCGACTGCTGCTGCATGTGATCGACACGGCGGGGGTGGATGGGCGCGACCCGCTGGAGGATTACCACCAGATCAATGCCGAACTGCGCCAGTACCAGCCCGAACTGGCCCAACGGCCGCAACTGGTCTTGCTCAACAAGCTGGACTTGCCCATGGCTCAGGAGAATCTGGAGCGGTTGCAGCGCGAACTGCCGGTGCCCGCCGAAAATTGCTTTACCATCTCGGCGGCAACCCGCCAGGGCATTGACCGGGTGCTGGGGCGCGTGGTCGAAGAGTTGCGCACGCTCCCCGCTCCCATGCGCGAGCCGGCTGAGCCGAACGAGCCGGCGCTGACCTGGCCCGTCCCGGAGGTTGACCCCAACCTCTTCACGATTGAACAGGACGAAGCGGGCTGGCGCGTGCGCGGGCGCAAGATCGAGCGACTGCTCGCCATGACCAACTTCAACCAACCGGAGTCGCTGGACCGGGTGCAGCGTGTGTTGCGCGCCAGCGGCATCAGCGAAGCCCTGGCCGAGGCGGGCGTCCAGGATGGCGACATGGTCTCCATCGGCAACGCCGAACTCACCTGGTCCGAAACCGAGACATACGGGTAGCGCGAGCAACTCACCGCCGAGACGCAGAGAACGCGCAGGAGGTAACCCGTAGGGACACGCTTCTGCGCGTCCGCTGCCCGCAGCAGATTTACTTACCCACGCCGCTGCACCCCGGTTACGACATTCATCATGTAGGCGACCCGCACGGCGTCGTTGGGCTGCGGGTCGGCATAGATATCCTCCTTGCCGATGCGCGCGCTGCGGGGCTGCCGGTCATCGGTGTGAGCATAGACCAGATCGTAGTAGTAGGTGCCATGAATATCGAGCAACTGCACCTGGAGCAGGGTCGCATCTTTTGCGCCGGACATGATCATGGCGGGTCTCCTTCGCTATAGTTGCATGGCTGGTTACTATTGTAACGCGACAAAGCTGATTGGCATCAACATATATGGATCTATATACCAGCAAGTTGAGACCGCGTCAACATTGTAGCCGAACAACACAACCCGGACATTTTCTGGTACACTGGCAAGATCGAAGAACCAGAAACCAATGCATAATCCAACATAGTGCAATCAAGAGGGAGATACATTATGACAACCCAAACCCCATTGCAACGCGGAGACTTCCCGGCGGTTGTTGAGGTGGACGAGCGCACCTTTGGGCAGGAAGTGCTGGTGCGTTCGCAGGAAGTGCCGGTGGTGGTCGATTTCTGGGCTCCCTGGTGCGGTCCCTGCCGCACGCTGGGGCCGACGCTGGAGCGCCTGGCAAACGAGGCCGACGGCGCATTTGTGCTTGCCAAGGTGAACGTTGATCAAAACCAGCGGCTGGCGATGAACTTCCAGGTGCAGGGTATCCCGGCAGTCAAGGCCTTCCGCGACGGCAAAGTCGTCGATGAGTTCACCGGCGCGCTGCCGGAGAATCAGATCCGCGCCTGGCTGCAGGGCATCGCCCCTGCGCCCGCCGATAGCCTGGCCGAGGAAGCCGCCAAGTGGGAGGCCAACGATCCGGAGCAGGCGGTTGCCAACTACCGCCGCGCGCTGGAACTCGACCCGCAGCACGCCGCCAGCCTGTTTGGATTGGGGCGCATGCTGATCGAGACGGGTGACTCGGCCGGTGGGGCCGAGGCTCTGCGGGCAGTCCCGGCAGGCACGCCCTTCTACGCACGCGCACAGGGACTGCTGGGCATGGTCGACTTCTTTGCCGGCGCGGACGACACCGATCCGGCCGGCCTGCAGGCGCGTGTCGCCGACAACCCGAACGACCTGGAGGCACGCTACCGGTTGGCGGCTTCCCTGGCGCAGCAGGAACAGTACGCCGAGGCGATGGAACAACTCATCCAGATTGTGATGCGCAACCGCGCATTCCACGACGACGGCGCACGCAAGGCGCTGCTGGCGCTGTTTGAAACCCTCGGCGACGAGCATCCGCTGGTGCAGGAGTACCGGCGCAAACTGGCGAATGCGCTGTTCTGAGCTTAGAACAAAGAACAAAGATTCAAAGAACAAAGAACAAAGAACAAAGAACAAATGCATCCATCACACCGTTCTTGGATAACCTGTTTGTTCTTTGTTCTACAGTTCCTGGTTCTTTGTCTCTTTGTTTCTTCAGCTATCGCTGGTGCGTAGAACGCACCCTACGGCGGTCTCCGGTGGTGATGATATCCGGGTTCCTACCAGGAACTACGACATATTTAGGATTGCTATCGCTGGTGCGTAGAACGCACCTACGGCTATGACATATTTAGGATTGCTATCGCTGGTGCGTAGAACGCACCCTACGGCTGGTTCTTCGGTTCTTTGTTTCTTCAGTTCTTAGTTCTTTAGTTCTACGGTTCTTCCCAAATTATTGCTGCACCGGCAGCGTCACTATCGCGGTTGTGCCGGCGCCGGGGGTGCTGGTAAACTCGAGGCGTCCATGGTGGCGCTCGATAATTCCAAAGCTCACGGCCAGGCCCAGCCCGCTGCCCACCCCGGCGGCCTTGGTGGTAAAGAAGGGCTCACCCAGGCGCGGCAGCATCTCCGCCGCCATACCCACCCCGGTATCGCGCACCGTGACGGTAATTGTATCGTCCTGGCAGGCGCTGGACACCCAGACCTGCCCCTCCCCCGTCACGGCCTGGACCGCGTTGGTCAGCAGGTTGAGAAAGACCTGGTTCAGTTCACTGGGGCGGCAGACGATCGGCGGAAGATCGGCATACTGCTCAATAATCTCGACCTGCTCCTTGTTCAGTGAGCGCACAATCCGCACCGTGCTTACCAGCCCCTCGTTAATATTGGCCTCTTTCATCTCGGCTTCATCCAGCCGAACCAGGTTACGCAGCGACTGCACCAGATCACCGATGCGCTCAACCCCCTGTCGGCTCTCCACAACCAGATCATGCAGATCATCCCAGAGATACTCAAGTTCGGCAGCGGCTTCAGCATCGGCAATGGCAGCACGCTGGGCGGTATCGGCCAGCCGCTTGAGGGGAGCGTAGGCGTCAAATAGCCGGTGCAGCTTGGGCTCCAGTCCGGCGAGGTGCGCCAGGTTGTTACCGATAAAGGCGATGGGGGTGTTAATCTCGTGCGCTACCCCGGCCACCAGTTGCCCCAGCGCACGCATCTTCTCCGACTGCACCAGTTGGGTCTGGGTAGCCTTGAGCGTAGTATGGACCCGCTCCAACTGGAGCAGTGCCCCTTCAAGTTGCTGGTTGGTTTCAGCCAGCCGGGCCGTCAGGTCGAGCGTGCGGGTCAGATCGCGCCCGACGGCGGATACACCCAGGAGCGCGCCCGACTCACGCTGCAGCAGCGCGGTGGTGTAGCCAATCAGTACCGGCGGCGCATCCGGCTGCAGATGATCCAGCTCCCAATCCGCGACCCCGCCTTCGGCCAGCGTGCGCTCAAACATCAACTGCCCCTTGGCCTGGCTAAAGGGATCGAGCACCGTTGCAAACGGCTGCCCGAGCAACTCCTCTGCCGGACGCCCAAACAGGTGCGCGGCGGCCGGGTTCAGGCTGGTAAAGCGTTGCTCCAGGTCGAGCGTCAGCATCACCATGCGCGACTGTTGGAAGAGTAAAACCGGCTCGGTCACAGGCAGTGATCTCCTTGACGCAGCAGGATCGGGCGATACCTGCTCATGCGTTATCTGAACCCGGGTTATCGGATCGGTTATCTGAGCTTTCGATAGCTAACAGATGGAGCCGATAGTAGGTCGTCAGATAGCCCATCAACTCCAGGAGCATCAAGCGGCCCTCTTCAGCGGCGGCCTGTTTGCGGTTGGGCGTTGTCCCGGCTACCTTCTTCTTGAGCGCCATGCTATGGATCTCCACCAGGTCACGCGGCCCGGCCCGCAGTTGTCCCAGTCGCTTACTCAGCGCACGCAGCTT
>DAOTUI010000211.1:0-15758 GCA_034437035.1 Chloroflexaceae bacterium | reverse complement strand
CCAGATCGCATTGGAATGCGGTCGGTTCGCGTGGCAGAGACCGCCGCTCGATCAAAGCCCTGCCCGCATCGGGACGAGTTGCGGACGCGCAGAAGCGCGTCCCTACCACAAAATGTCTACACCTGAGAGGCCCCGAACGCCGGCTTCGCCTCCGGCAGGGTGGAACTGACCATTCCATTTTCATGAACATGTGGCTCGGAGAGCCACATGTTCATGAAAAAGACAGAAAAAGTACCATGCTGCCGCAGGCGAATCGGCGCTTCGTCTGATCAAATGCCCGGTGTGTATGCCCACCGCGTAACTCGTGTAATTTGAAGGTGGCAGGACGTGGGAAAAGTTCTGGTGCGCCGGCTGGTGAGCGGATTGCCGGCCCTGCTACTGGTCGTTGGATTGGTGGCGCTGGTCAACCGGCAACCGGATGCAACTTCAGCGCCGGCCTACACCCCTGTCGGCCCCGGCGACGTCTACCTGGCGCTCGGGGATTCGCTGGCCTGGGGAGCGCTCCTGGAAGATCCGGCGACGCAGAGCTATCCGGCGCTGTTGCATGCGCGCCTGTCCGCCATTGCCCCGATTGAACCGGTCAACCTGGCAGTACCGGGGGAAACCAGTGGCTCATTCCTGCGGCAGCAACTGCTCCAGGCGCTGGCGCTAATTGAGCGTGAACGTGAAGCCGGGCGGCGAGTCAGTCCGATTACGCTGGACATCGGTGGGAATGACCTGCAGTACGCCGCAGCCGGCACACCGGATGAGCGTGCCGCCGCAATTGCGGAAGTCGGGCAAAACCTGGAGGTAATCCTGGAAGAGTTACGGCGGACAACCGGCGGCGAAGCCGATATTGCGGTGATGACCTACTACAACCCGTACGGTGGTGATCCGACCGTTGCTGAGAGCGAAGCCTACTGGGTAGCGCAACTCAACGCGGTCATCCGTGAAGCGGCCGCAGAGCGCGGTATGGCGGTGGCCGATACCTACGCGCCGTTTGCTGGGGGCAATGCCTACAGCTACACTCATATCTTGATTGGCGATATCCATGCTACCCGCCAGGGACACCAGGTCATCGCGGAGCAGTTCTGGGAAGCGCTGGAGTATTGAGAGAATGGCACAGTTATGTCAACCCGAACGACCTGATACTTCACCCCGCGCCTACGCCCGAATCACCATCACCTGCCGCCCGCCGGGGCTGGTCGCCTCCTCGGTATAAGTGCGCTCGGCAATCGGCGGTTGGTTGCTCCGCTGGTCGAAGATCACCAGCCAGCCGCTGGTCAACCCCAACCCGGCCAGATAACCGTCAAGTTGCTCCAACCCCACCGCCAGCGGATCGCTCCGCCCATCGCGCCAGACCTTCAACTCAATGCCCAATGTCACATCCCCATAGCGCAGACAGAGATCCATGCGGTCGGTGCCGATGGCATACTCCCGTTCCAGCGTGCCGCCACTATTGACCACCCGGTGCAGGAAGGCCATCAGGACCAGATGCGGCGCAATCTCGGCGTAGGGCGCGCTCCGCAGCAGCGGCTCGCCATGCTGTCGCCAGAAGGCCAGAAACGCCTCCAGGAGCTTCGGCGAGTCCAGGTCGCCTGCCGGAGTCAGCCAGGTGGCCGGGATGCGCGGGAGCGAAGCGGAGGGGGTAATGGTCAGCACACGCGGCAATACCTCGCGGTAAATCGGGTTGGCAATCACCAGGCCGCCGCGTGGGTCCATCCGGCAGAGACCCAGGTCCAGCACAAACTGAATATCTTCTACCGGCACATTATCGAGTTGATGCCCGGCCAGCATCGGCTCAATGATGCGGCGTACCCGCTCCTCGCGCAGCCGTTCAGCTAGACTGTCGAGATGGGTATCCTGGCGTTCGATCAGGCGCTCCTTCGCTGCATCAATCTGGGGCACATCCACAGGCATTGCCGGGTCAGGAACAATCACTTCCACCGCCTGACGAGCCAGGGCGTTAACCAGCCAGGGCTGGCCCTGGGTCAACTCGAAAACCCGCTCCAGAGCGGCGGGGGTAAAAACCTGGCCGGTGTCGGCGGTATGCTGAACATAGAGGTTGACCACTTCTGCCGCCGTGAAGTTGCGCAGAGTAATGGACTCAACCTTGATGTTGAAGGGACTGGACGAGCGCAGCCGGTCCTGACCACCGGAGGAAAGTTTGTAGTCACGCACGTCGCGCAACCCGATCAGTGCCAGCGCATGCGGAAACTCCGCCGGCCGCCGGGCATATCCGGTGCGCAACTGGCGTAGCACCGAGATCAGCGCCGCATCCTGAAGCGCATCAATCTCATCCAGGAAGACAACCAGGGGTCGGGCGGCCTGCTGCGTCCAGGCACGCAGGGCAGTGCCAATCCGGGCACCCGGCTCGGCGGTCGGCCAGGCGGGTGGATGGAGTGCATCCGGCAGTTGCCATTGGGCAGCCATCGTCCACTCGCTGAGAATAGCCGCCTCGGCCCCACCCAGATCATCAGTGAAGGGCGCACCGACTTCGAGGGAGAGTATGGCGGCGACATACTGCCCGCCGGACGTCAACTCCTGCGCCAGTGACAGCATGGCAGTGGTCTTGCCGGTCTGGCGCGGGGCGTGCAACACAAAATAGCTCTGCTGGGCAATCAGGCGCATAACATCGGGCAGCCGCGCCGTGGCCGACAGCATGTAATGAATATCAGACCGGCAGGGACCGGCGACATTGAACCAGCGGTTCATTATGGGCTCCTTCACGAATGGATCTGCCTGGTAGTATAGCACATTGGTTTGAGGCGGTGACGCGATGGAGTGTAGGCGGGCGGGGATGATCGGTGGAGAAGCGTGGTATGATATCTTCATTCACGCTGATGAGATGAGTTGATGCATTGCCCGGTTGCCTGGAGAGGCCCACAATAGAAGAGTCTAATGTTCGCCGACCTGACCGCCGCCGATATCCGCGACATCGCCACAGTTCAGGAGCAGAGTATTGCGGCCTATCCCTGGACCCGGGTCGATCAGATGGAGTTGAGCGCCAAAGAGCAGGAGCATACAACCTACATTCGCAACCGCTTTGAAGATTTTGAAGCGTATCGTGACGACCTACACGGCAACCCTGACAGAAGCCAGGCTATGACCCACGTTTCACGCCTCGCTTCCTCGCCTCTTCGCCTCCTCGCCTCTTCGCCTCACTCCTCCCGCTCCGGTTTGCGCGTGTAGTAGACGATGTGCGGGCTGCCGGCGGGGGCGGGAGTGCCGGCGGGGGTCAGTTGTGCCACTGGTCGCAGCCAGGCATCGGGGTGGTTTAGCGCGGTGCGGATCTCCTGGGTGCGCCAGGCACGCAGGGCCAGGTTCTCCTCGTTGCGCCACCAGCGCTCAAGCTCGCGGGTGAACCAGACGATATGCCGGAGGCCCAGCCGGTGCCGGGGCTGATAGTCCAGGCGCTGGTAGGCCAGATAGTCGGGGGTATCCAGGAGCACCTGGTCGCGTTCTTCCCAGGTGGCAAACTCGGCGTCGGCCGGCAGATCGAAGATGAAGTAGCCGCCCGGTCGCAGCAGTCGCGTCGCGTTGATGCAGACCGGCTGCAGATCACCATCTTCGACCAGGTAGTTGAGGCTATCGAAGCAGGTGATCAGGTCGAAGGTGCCGGGAGCCGGTAGTTCAGGTTGGCCGGGCACGGCGTCTGCCGGGGGCTCATTGGCGGCGGGCAACTGGCGCATATCGCCGAGGAGGAAGGAAATTGTCAGCCCCTGCTGTTCGGCCTTTTGCCGGGCCTGGTGCAGCATTGCCCCGGACTGATCCAGGCCGACGACATTACAGCCCGCCGTGGCGAAGATCAGCGCCGCCGCGCCCGTACCACAGGCCAGATCGAGCACCCGCCGTCCCGAGTAGGGCGCTGGACCCCATCCCTGTGATTCAAGCCGGCGCAGCACCTGCGCCGCCATCTGCTCTGAGAAAACCGATTGGCCGAAGCGGTCATAAGTTGTTGCGTACTCGTCGGAGAAATTCATGATGGATTGATCGTATATTTGGAGATTGGAGAAATGAGACGTGAAACGTGAAATGTGAAGCGCGAAGCGTGAGGCATGATAATGTTATCCGGTCCATTTCACACCTCACGCTGTATGCTCTTTGCGTTATCACGCCGCTATCTGGGCCCAATCCTCGTAGCGGCGGTTGAGGGTGGCTTCCAGTTCGGCATACTGCGCACCCAGCCGGGTGATCTGCTCGATATCCTGTGCGGCGCCGGCACGCTCCAGGTCGGCCTTGAGCCGGGCCAGTTCTTGCTCCAGTTGCGCTACCTCGGCTTCCAGGGCGGCCAGGCGCTTCTTGCGCTGTTTATCTTCGGCGGCGGGGCGCTCAGTGCGGGCCGGCCGGCGCTCGTTCTGCGCGCGGCGACCCGTGGCCGGAGCCGCAGCCGACTGTGCGGCACGCTGGGCCTGTGCCTCTAAACGGGCAGTGTAGTCGCTATAGTTCCCCAGTTGCTCAACCAGTCGGCCATCCTGAACAATCCAGAGCTTGTCGGCCAGCGCGTCGATAAAATAGCGATCATGCGAGACAAACAGGATGCTGCCGGGATACTCCCGCAGCACGCCTTCCAGCGCCTCGCGCGCGCCGATGTCCAGATGGTTGGTCGGCTCGTCCAGGATGAGCAGGTTGCCGGGCAGCAGCGTGAGTTGCGCCAGGGCCACGCGGCTGCGCTCACCACCGCTCAGATCGCCCACTCGCTTGAAGACATCATCGCCACTGAAGAGAAAGCGCCCCAGCAGCGTCCGCGCGCGGGTTTCCTCGATCTGAGGCGCAACCCGGCGGATCTCGTCCAGCACGCCGGCGTCCATGTTCAGGACATCGTGGCCCTGCGCGTAATAACCAATCGAGACTTTATGCCCCAGTTGCGGACCACCCCGCAGCGGCTTGAGTTCGCCCAGCAGCGTGCGCAGCAGCGTGGTTTTACCGCTACCGTTTGGCCCCATCAGCGCCACACGCTCCCCGCGATGCAGTTCCATCGCGTCGGCGCGCACCAGCACGCGGGGCGCATCACTGACGCCGTCGGCGTGACCACTCCCCGGATAGCCCACCACCAGACCGTCGAGGGCCAGCACCAGTTCACCACTACGCAACTGGCTGTCGAGAAAGAGCTTGAGTTGGCCGGCCTCCTGGGGCCGCGCGATCAACTGCTGCTCCTTGAATCGGTTGAGCCGTTTCTCGCGCCCTTTGGCTTCACCGCTGCGCTGCCCGGCTTTGTAGCGGCGAATAAACTCCTCGGTTTTGGCGATATACTCCTGCTGCGCTTCATACTCTTTCACCCGACGCTCCAGGCGGTCGGCCTTGAGTTCGAGGTAGCGATTGTAGCCTGCCGGGTAGTCTTCGATGGTGCCCGCCACCACCTCCAGTGTGCGCTGCGTCACCCGGTCCAGGAAGTAGCGGTCGTGCGAGATAACGATCAGCGTGCCGCCCCAGCTATTGAGGAAACCCTCCAGCCACTCCAGCGCATCCAGGTCGAGATGGTTGGTTGGCTCATCCAGCAGCAGCAGGTCCGGGTCGGAGAGCAGAGTCGCCGCCAGCGCCGCGCGGGTCTTCTGGCCGCCGCTGAACTGGGCAAGACGCTGCTGGTGCTGCGCTTCCACAAAGCCAAGCCCCTGCAGCGTGCGCTTGATGCGATGCTCCATCTCGTAACCACCGGCATGCTCAAAGCGCGCCGTCAGTTCGCCGTAGCGCTCCATCTGCTGTTCCCAGTCGGGCGCGCTGGTGTCGGCGATGCGCTCCTCCAGGCGGCGGATCTCCGCCTGCAACGTCTGCAGATGGGCAAACGCCGCCTCCATCTCTTCCCAGAGCGTGCGATCTTCGCTGAAGCGCACCTCCTGGGCAAGATAGGCCCGCCGGGTGCCGCGCACAGTGTGAACGCTGCCCTCGTCGGCATGCTCCAGCCCAGCCACAATCTTGAGCAGCGTACTCTTGCCCGCGCCATTCACACCAACCAGGGCGACCTTATCGCCGCGCGGTACCTGAAAGCTGAGATCGCTAAAGATCAGATCCGCACCATAATATTTTGTCAGTCCGCTGACAGTCAGCAGCGTCATGTAGTCCTCCCGCGATCGTGAAAAAAACGTGGGACGCTATCCGTTCCCACGTTTTATGATTATCGGCAAAATAGCGGCGGATGTCAAACAATGCAGCAGCCAGATCCTCACTCTTGCCGCTGCTCCGGCTCCTCCGCTTTTGCCCGCTGCCTGAGGCGCTGCTCCTGCCAGGCGGGTCCGGTCAGCCGGCCGATGCCAAAGACAGCCAGAGCATGCCCCAGCAGCACAATTCCCCACACAATCAAGGATACATCGATCCACCAGCCACCGCCACCCAGGAGATCAACCAGGAAGAGCAGCAGATTCACGCCAATAAAGATGAAGAAGTGCAGGAAAAACCATCTGGTCCGTGTGGCGGACAGTTGTGAACGGTGGGTTGGTTCTGGTTGTTCCATCAAGTATGCTCCTTGTTGAATAGAGTTGCACTGGGGCGCAGTCGGCTGCGCCCCAGTGCTCTATCTTACATGCGTTACGCGGTCGGTTCCAAATCAGGTGTTCATCTGGATGAACGGCCCGATTCGCCTCCGGTAGGGCGGAGGATTCCATATCTTTATCATAAAACATTTGCACAAAGTGCAAATGTTTTATGATAAAGATAAAAAAAGTACCATGCTGCCGCCGGCGAAACCTGTTTCCGAGTCTGGCACAAGGCCGGAACAGTCAGCACCGCGTAAGTCGTGTATCTTACAGGACTTACGCGGTGGACATGCAAACCGGGCGTTTGATTGAAATGAATGGCCCGATTCGCCTGCGGCAGCAAGGTACGCTATGATCTTTTTCACGAAATTTTTGCACGTTGTGCAAAAATTTCGTGAAATAAGGTGGTCTGTTCCGCCCTGCCGGAGGCGAAATACATCTCCAGATGGAGAACTGCGTAAGTCCTGCCGGAAAAAGAATGTCCCATTCCACCCTGCCGGAGGCGAATCGAGCCATGTGTCCGGGCAGACGCCTGGTTTGGAACCGACCGCGTAACTGCTGTATCTTACTCGATCCGGGTCGTTCCGGGGTAAATATCCCGCACCAGTATTGTGCCGCCCGTCGTACCGTTGCTGCGCCAGAGTTCAATGCCGTGGCGGTCATCGGCAATCGCGAGCATCAGTGTGTTGTTGAGCAGCTCCATCTCAGGGCCGAGGTAGTTGACCGTTGTGATAAATGCCTTGATCGGCACCGTTCCGAGACTGGTGGCGTCGGTCTTCCAGAGTTCAAACGAACTGCCCGCCGTGTCGGTCAGAGGGCGCAGAAAGAAGACCGTTCCATCCGGTCGCACAACCAGATCACCGCTTATGTCAATCTCACGGATCGGCACCGTACCATCGGGCGTGCCGTCGCTACGCCAGAGTTCCCGGTTGCCCTGGGCATTGGTAGCGGTGAAGAGCAGGATGTCCTTCACACCGGTAAACTGCATCGGGGTCGAGCCGGTGGCACCAGGGACGATATGCTTGAAGAGAAACGTCCCTTCCGGGGTGCCGTCACTGACCCAGAGTTCATCGCCATGCTCCGCATCCCAGGCGGTAAAGACGAGTCGGTTGTTAAACTCGGTCAGACCGAACAGCGGCGGGAAGCTCCGATCCATCGGGCTGGAGCGCGGTCGGCGCTCAAAGGCGCGCATCAACTGCGTACCCTCACTGGTTCCGTCGCTCCGCCAGAGGCCGTAGCCATTCGCATTATCCCAGGCGACGAAGAAGAGCTGTCCATTGGCCTCTGTCAGTTCAAAGAAGCGGGTATCCTGCGGGCCAGGGTTGATATCGCGGACCATGCGGGTACCTTCACTGGTACCGTCGCTAACCCAGAGTTCCGTACCATTGCTGCCATCATTGGCAAAGAAGAAGACCCGCTCGCCAACGGCAGTCGTCAGGTAGGGCGCGAAGCCCATGCCCTGGTAGACCCAGGAGCCATCGCTACCAGGGAAAATATCCTTGACCAGCCGGGTGCCCTCCGGTGTGCCGTCGCCGGCCCAGAGTTCATCGCCATGGGCACCATCATTGGCGATAAAGAAGAAGGTACCCCCGGTAAACGCAAACTGAAACAGCCGGCTACCTTCCGCACCCGGATTGATATCCCGCAGCATCAGCGTGCCCTCCGGGGTGCCGTCGCTCTTCCAGAGTTCTTTCCCATGCTGCCCATCATCGGCGGCGAAGAAGAGCGTGCCATTCCCATTCATCAGCAGGGCCGCCGAGGAGGACGCAGGACCGGGGTTGATGTCCCGGACCAGCACAGTGCCCTCCGGGGTGCCGTCGCTCTTCCAGAGTTCTTTCCCATGCTGCCCATCCTCGGCGCTAAAGAAGAGGGTATTCCCAATGGCGGTCAAACTTTCCGGGTAAGCACTGGCGGCGATTGCGGCCGGCGGCGCGCCGGGGTTGTACTCATTTCCCAGCAAGCCCAGCAGCACCTTAAAGTCATCCGGCTGGTCGGGGTGCCACTCGAAGCGTGCTCGCTCAAACCACTGCGTCAGCACCGTGTCACCGCTGCTGTTGGTCGCCATGCGCGGCTGCGTCAGCGGCAGGCCAAAGAGCGCCAGGCTGCGACCGTAGCTATCCAGGCGCGGGTCAAGCAATCCGTGGCTCTCCCAATAGCTTTTGAAACCCAGCCCGTTGCCCTGATCACAGACATTATGTCCAGTCTGATCAAACCAGAGGCAGCCCGGCTGGGGACCGGCCGCGCGGGGCAGTTCCTGCCAGTCCACATTCTGCTGAACGGTCAGGATATCATCGCCCAGGCGACCGAGCAGCACATCGTAGGGCGGGGCGTTTTCCGGGTGCAGCTCAAAGCGTGCCCGCTCAAACCACTGCGTCAGGTAGGTCTGGCCGGTGTCCCGGTTGAACTCCTCGCGGGCGGCGGTAATAGGGTAGCCAAAGACGGGCAACCCGCCGTTCTGCTCCCAATACTCCCGAAAACGCCCTGTAATGCAGTAGCCGGTCCCTTCCGGAAAACAGCGCTCACCGTCGGCCTGCGCCCATACGGTCGGCCCTGCCGGTAAGCTGACCAGGATCAGCAGGATGAGCGCAGCTAACAGATGTATTAGTCGTTGCATGATCTTCTCTCCTCACTTCATTCACACAAGTTACGCGGTCCTCCGTGAGCGAGTTCTTTTCGCCTCCGGCAGGGCGGAAGAAAATATCCTTTTTGGGAAACATGGGGCTCTCCGAGCTCCATGTTTCCCAAAAAGACGGGAAAGGGGCCATCTTTTTTACAAAAATTTGCTCTGAGAGCAAATTTTTGTAAAAAAGTAAAACAAGTACCATGCTGCCGCCGGCGAAACCAGCTTTCGGGTCTGGCACCCAGCTAGAACAACCCGTACTGCGTAATTCGTGTCATTTATCCATGTATACAATACTCCACGAATATACCATAAAAAAGCCCCGCAATCACATGGGATTACGGTGCTTTTTTATGGTCCAGGAGTTACGGGTTACGGGTTACGGGTTAGTACACTGGTTTAACCCATAACCGTTAACCCATAACCGTTATCCGTTATCCCCTACCTATTCACAAACTGCGCGTTCCACTCGTTAGGGCCAAAGGCGTAGACCATATCCGCCCCCTGGAGCCAGACCAGCGTGCCGTTGTCGAACAACTGCACCGTGGCGGTTTCCGCACGCTCAACCTCCTCAACCGCCCAGCCAAGCTGGTTGCGCAACTCCGGATCATTGATCCAGACCTTGCCAAAGCCCCGGCGCGGTGCGTAGAGACCACCGGGCGGGCTGACATTGGGCGTATCCGGATCATCTTCCTGCCAGGTGTCATTGTACTGCTTGTACCCGCCCCAGGAGAAGAAGGCATAGATGCGGCGGTCACCATTGCCCAGATCCACCCAGATCATCAGTCCGTTCTCAAAGTTCTGGACGGCTGCCGGGCGCTCCCAGTAGGCACCCTGTGGGCAACCCATATCTTGCTGGAAATCGACGCGGCTGTAGGCACTCTGGAGCGGATCAATCACCGGGAACCGGCAGGATGCCGTCGGCGGCTGGTTGAGGAAGAGCACCTCGCGGCCCAGCAGCCCCAGCAGGATCTCGTAGGGCGTGCCGCGATTCTCAACATGATGCTCCATCCGGCGGCGCTCAAAATACTGCACCGTTCCCGTCCAGCCATCGTTATTTTGCTCATTAAACTGTTCGGTGATCGGGTAGCCAAAGCGCTCCAGTCCACCATTCTGGTCCCAGTAGACCAGGAAGGGCGGGCAGAGGCTATGCCCGGTCTCCGGGAAGTAGCGGCAACCGCGCGGCGCATTGTCTACCTGCGGGAAGGAGGTGGGCCAGGGGCGTCCCTGCAGTTCCAACAGTTGCGCGCCCAGCCGACCGGCCAGCACGCCCTCTGCGCCGTGATCCTCCAGCCGGTCACGCTCAAACCACTGTGTCGGCCCGGTCCAGCCGTCGTTATTCGTCTCAACCTTGAGTTCCGTAATTGGATAACCAAACACGTTCAGTCCCCCATTGCGTTCCCAGTAACCCAGAATGGGGTCACTCACGCAAAAGCCGGTCTCTTCAAAGCAGCGGGTGCGCTGCGCCGCGGCCGGTTCGGGTGTCGCCAGCGTTGCCGGCACCACCAGGGCTAGAACAAACAAGAAAAACAACCTTCGCATGAGAACACTCCTTTCAGTCAGTACCGTATGCTTTCCGCGTCCGTTACGCCTTTAGCATACGCTATTTATGAGACGATGTTGATTACACCGAGATTACCACGCTGTGAGGCATCCGTCGCATAAAGCTGATATTTCTGATACTGCCGCGCTCCTGGTCAGATGACCAGCCCAAAGCCTCATCTTCTGACCAGCGGGCATGTACCACGCCGGCCGGATAAAATTCGCGCCGAATCGCGCTATGATAGATGCACGGGTAGACATAATACCATAATTTTGAGGTGAAGGGGGCAAATATGAAACGCCTTGTTATGATAATCACAACGTTGTTTATCACCGCCCTGATCGTCACACTGGCGGCACCGGCAATGGCCGCGACAACGCCGGCCTTCCAGCGTGTCTGGAATCGGCAGGATCTGCCGGTGGAGGAGGGAGTCGCCACACGCTCGTGGAGCTGGGGACCGGCACCGATTAGCGCTGTCTTAAACGAGCCATATTATAACGCACCGGGCAACCAGCGGCAGGTGCAATACTTTGACAAGAGCCGCATGGAGATTAACGACCCGTCGGCCGACTCGACAGCGAACTGGTATGTCACCAACGGCCTGCTGCCGGTCGAACTGATCACGGGACGGCTGCAACTGGGGCATGCCACCTTTGCCGACCTGGAGCCGGCCGCGATTTCAGCCATCGGTGATCCGGGCTACTTCCCCACCTATGCCAACCTGGCGCAGGTCTATCAGAACCCCGGTCAGGTCCGCGAGAGCGATCTGGGCAAGCCGGCCACCGGCATGCTCAACCCGGACGGCTCAATCAGCGGCTTCAACGGCTATGTGAATGATCCGGCGACAATCCTGGTGCGCGGCGAGAATAACCACGGCGTCGCCAAAGCCTTTATTGACTTCCAGAACCAGCGTGGCACAGTCTACGAGAATGGGCGCTACATCCGCGACCAGGTGTATGATCCGTTGTTCGTGTTTGGCCTGCCGGTCACGGGGGCCTACTGGGTGAATACCCGCGTCGGCAACCGCGACATGCCGGTGCTGTTCCAGGTCTTCGAGCGGCGCGTGCTGACCTACAACCCGGCCAACCCACCCGAGTGGCGCGTTGAGATGGGCAATGTCGGGCAGCACTATCATCAGTGGCGATATGGACGGTGATGCGTAGTAGTCTGTAGTCCGTAGGCCGTAGTTTGGAATTTGGAAACGCGCGGGCCGGCAGGAACCTGATCTCCTGCCGGCCCGCGGCTGTTTATTTCCTCCATCTGAAGCATCCTCTCCGTTCCCAGTCCTCCATTCTCCGTTCTCCGTTCTTACAAACCATGTAACCAATCCCCCCCGCCCCGCATCAAATCAACGAGGGAGTTTGGCTGCTCACAAGCAATAGTGAACACCGAACCGGGGAACACGGAACAGAAGAGAACATGCCTGACGTATAGCGGTCGGATCGCCCGTTTGTTCTCTGTTCTTTGTTCTCTGTCCGGCTGTTCTTGCGCAAGGAGGTGCGTATGTGGAAACTGCTGTCGCTCATGCAAAAGAACCTGGTCTGGAGTATTCCGACGTTTATGCTGCTGGGGGTGCTCTACGGCTACCTGTACGATGCTGCGCCGCTGCGTAGCGCGATTATCCCCTTCACGTTCCTGATGGTCTACCCGATGATGGTGACACTCAACATCAAAGAGGTCTTCGCGGGGGGCGATGTCCGGCTGCAGGTGGTGACACAACTGCTGAATTTTGCCCTGATCCCCTTCCTGGGGCTGGCCGTCGGCAAACTCTTCTTCGCCGAAACCCCGCTGATCATCGTGGGGTTGCTGCTGACTTCGCTGCTACCCACGTCCGGCATGACCATCTCCTGGACCGGGTTTGCGAAGGGGAATATGCCCGCCGCCATCAAGATGACCGTGATCGGGCTGATCCTGGGTTCGCTCGCCACGCCATTTTATCTGCAGTTTTTAATGGGCACGGTGATCTCCATTCCGCCGGCGCAGGTCTTTCGCCAGATCGCGCTGATTGTCTTCCTGCCGATGGCCGCCGGCTATGCCACCCAGCGGCTGCTGATCTGGAAGTTTGGCAAGGAACGGTATCAGAAAGAGCTCAAACCGCGCTTCCCGGCGATCTCGACCCTCGGCGTGGTGGGGATTGTGTTTATTGCGATGGCGCTCAAGTCCCGAACGGTGATCGCCGAGCCGACCATCCTGCTGCAACTGCTGCTGCCGCTGGTCTTGCTCTATGGCATCAACTTTCTCTTGAGCACGCTTATCGGCAAGTTCTTCTTCCGGCGGGGCGATGCGATTGCGCTGGTGTACGGCACGGTGATGCGGAACCTGTCGATTGCGCTGGCGATTGCGATGACGGTATTCGGGCCGGAGGGCTCCAAGATTGCGCTGATTATTGCGCTGGCCTACATTATCCAGGTGCAGGCCGCCGCCTGGTATGTGAAGTTTACCGACCGGATCTTTGGCAAGGCCGACGAGCAGCCGGCTGTGGTCAGGGTTGCCGCACCCAAAGCCGGGTAGTCGGTCAGTTGATCCGCATGCGTGAACCTGAATTGCGGTATACTATGCCACGCTGAATAGCAGTATACGCTCGGACGGTTTGTTGACGGATCAACTATGCGTGAAGTTTTATTTCTGGGTACGATGCTGGGGATCGGCGCGGCCTTCGCGGTCGGGCCGATTTTTATGTTAATTGTGCAGGAGGCCGCCACGCGCGGCTTTATCGCAGGGCTGCGCGTAAGCCTGGGATCGGCGCTGGCCGATCTGTTGCTGCTGATCCCGGCGCTGGGATTTAGCCGGTTGATTGCCGGAGTCGCACAGGCCCGACTGGTGACCGGCCTGGTGGGGATGCTGGTTTTGCTCTACCTGGCGGGGGATGCTGCTCGCTCCGCGCGGCGGCTCTGGTCAGGACGGGCGGAAATCGTGGCGGCCGGCGGCTGGTCGCTGCGCAAGGGGCTGGTGGGCAACCTGGCAAACCCGCTGAGCTGGACTTTCTGGCTGACCACGGGTACGCCGACCATGCTGCGCGCCTATGCGCTGGCCGGGAGTGCGGGTCTGGTCGGGTTTACGCTGACCTGGTTCGGGGTGGCGGTGGCGCTGGAGTTGCTGCTGGCGCTGGTCATCGCGCGCACGGGGCAGATGCTGGGAGCGCGCGGGCAGGCGGTCTTCAATGGGGTTGCGGCGGTAATGTTCCTGGGAATGGCGCTCATGGTGTTACGGCTGGCGCTAGGGTGAGAAGCTGGGGATCATTGACAGGACTTACGCGGTGCTGCCGGTTCCATCTTGGTACCAGACCTGAATGCCAGAATCGCCTGCGGCAGCGTGGTACGTTTATATGCTTCTGCACAAAAAATTTGCACAAAGTGCAAATTTTTTGTGCAGAAAAATGGAATCTTCCGCCCTGCCGGAGGCGAATCGGGCCGGTTGTCCAGGTAGACACCTGGTTTGGAGTCTACCGCGTAACTCCTGTCATTGATAGGACTTACGCAGTTGACATGCAAACCGGGCGTTTGACCCGATGAATGGCAGAATCGCCTGCGGCAGCATGGTACTTTTTCGATCTTTCTGGAAAAAAGTGGCTCGGAGAGCCACTTTTTTCCAGAAAGGATGTCCGATTCCCCCCAGCCGGCGGCGCACCCCAGCCGGCGGATGGACGACCGCGTAACTCCTGTCATTGACAGATGTTCTACCAGTGCTACAATGATGACACGATGATGATACTGAACATCTGATAGAAAGGTATAGACAAACAGAAGACAAAGAACAAACTGGTTCTGCGATAACCGTGCGCACGAAACGTTTTGTTCTGTGTTGCTTTGTTCTCTGTTCTCTATGAGGTATGCCCATGGTTTTGACGGTGACAAGTTCCCTGGAAGATCTGCGGAACAGCATATTTTATGAAACCCGGGAGGAGTTTGCGCGGCGGCTAGGGATTACGGCTCAGACTTACCGCCGGCTCCTGGCGCGCGATCCGGCGATTGCCAACCCCACCCGGCGGCAGATTGCGACCCGGCTGGGCGTCCCACCGCATCTGATTGCCGAGCTGGTGCCCCCACCAACACCGGAGCGCCTGGCTGCGCTCACGGAGGCTATCCAGACGGCCAACGCGACCCACGATTGGTATCTCCTGGCTGAGAATGGGCGTGTAACGCCTGCCCCGGATATTATCTGCCGGCCCGGCGATGAGTACCCCGGCAGTGACTGAGATGGCAAAGCCGGTCGATATTCTGGTGACGGGCCGGGCGGTGGCCGTTCTCCGGCAACTGGATTCAGCGCAGCGGGCGCAGTTTGACCGCTTGATTGCGGCCCTGCGACTGTCACCGCAGGCGGGGGTGTATTATGCCCATGATGGCGACGGCCGACCGTTGTATCAGGTCAGTAGCTATCATGGGCATGTGATTTATACCATCGTCTATCGCATGCAACGTGACCAGATCTTTATTATAGCGATAGAGGTGGCCGACTGGACACCACAGCACGTCGATATGCCTTGAAACTGCTCCTGAACCCCTGAATGGAGGTTGTCGATGACAACGAACAACGGTTTTATGTGGGACTACCAACCTCACTTCAGAATATCCGCCCAGGTCGCTGCCGACGCGATCTTTACCACCCTGGATGAACGACTCCGTCCCGCCGTGTTTCTGGTGGGCGTGGCCGAGGCCGCGCATGCGACGCGCACGCCCGTACAACTGGAGCCGGAGGATTGTGGCTATGCGCCGGAGGTGTTCCAGGATGTGGGGCGGCCGGCACAACAACTGGAAGCGGACGATCAAGAGAAGGAGTTGCAGCATGCCGACCCGATTATTCAGACGATGCTGGAGCGGCGGGCGCGGGTCCGGGCGGTGCAACAGGCGTTGCAAACCACCATCCGGCGCTATGACGAGGAGCGCAACATCCTAACCTTCTGCTCCGCGCCGGTGCTGGTTCAGGGCTACATGGTGAGTGTGGTGCTGCAACTGGACCGGGCGACCTTTGACAATTACTACGCGCTGACAAAAGACCGGCTGGATCAGCGGGTGACGCTGGCGACCTCGCTGCTTGACGCGGCTACTACCGAGTTTCTGGAGGGTTGCGCCGACGCGCTGACCCGCCCGGAGCCGGGATCGGGGCCGGATCTGCTGGGCCGTGATGCCGACGAGGTGATTCGCGCGGC
>DAOTUI010000210.1:0-30483 GCA_034437035.1 Chloroflexaceae bacterium | reverse complement strand
GTTGCTCATAATGAGTAGTATAGCTTAAAATCATCCAGAACACAAGTGCGACTGAAGCGGCTAAAGCGAGTGAAGCCCTTTTATCCCAGGGCTAGAAGCACCTGGGCTTTACGGGCTATATCCGTAATTTCTGCGACAACAATTGTATTGCCCCTGGCCGGATCAACCAGTGTTGTCACCCAGGCACTACCGATTTCGGTCAGATAGCGCTTCGCTAACGCACTCGAGTCGAGATAGAAGGTTCTCATTATTCTTTTGGCCCACGCATCTCCAGAATAATCTCACTGAGTGGTTTGCCTGCGGTACGATCCAGAATCGCCTGTGCTTCCTCCAGCGTCAATGTTGATTGTGCAGCAATAGCTTGCATCTCTGGGCTTGGTTCAGCTAATAACCCGGCGGCACGGAGTGCGGCGCGCACGCGATCACGTTCAGTCATTGGTGCTACCGCCTCCGTTGATTTTTCCGCCAGCCACTCTTGTGCCAGCACTGCCGCCGGTTTCCCCTGCCGCGCTGCTGCGGTCTCCAGGCGCTGGTAGACATCAGTGGGGAGATCGATTGTTAAGCTCGTCATGCCGGGTCTCCTTCCACCTCAAAACTCACCGAGTTGGAGAATATAGCCCTTCCCGCGCACATTCAGCAGATAGCGCGGCGATGCCGGGTCCGGCTCGAGCTTCTGCCGCAGATGGTGGATATGGGGCTTGATCAACTCGCCGGCCTCGATCTCGCTGGTGTCGTAGCCCTGCGCACAGCGCACCAGTTGCGCGTACGACAGCATCTGACCGGCATGCTCGGCCAGGCAGAGCAACACCCGGAACTCCGTCGGCGTCAACGAGAGCGAACGGTCGGCCAGGGTTGCCACCTGATGCCAGGTATCCAGTTGCAACTCCTCAACCGTAATCAGGCGCTCGGCTGCTCCCCCGGTTGTACCCGTGGAAGCCTGCTTGCTCGGTCCGCGCAGTTCCTTGACGGCCTCGCCGACAACATCAAGCAGTTCACGCTGGCGGATCTTCTGTGTGCGGTCTTCCAGGGCCGCTTTGACCTGCTCCACGACCTGCGCCGGGTCGGTGGTCTTGAGCAGATAGTCAAAGATGCCATGATGCAGTCCTTCAACCGCCGTCTCTAACGTTCCATGGCCGGTCAGCACAATGATAGCACTGTCCAGTTTCAGGTCGCGCGCGGCGGCAACGACCTGCATACCATCAATGCCGGGCATCTTGAGATCAACCAGCATCAGGTCGAAGGGGCGTTGTTTGAGCAGTTCAACGGCTTCCTCACCCGTGGCGGCTTCGGTTACACTATAACCGGCGCGGGTCAACAGAGCGCTCAAGGTCAAACGAATATTTGCCTCGTCATCAACGACGAGAATGTATGCAGGCTGACTCATGGCCACCACTCACTACTGAGTTTCACAAGAATATAGTTACTAATGATAGCACGGCCTACACTATAGTGTCAACGCAGTATAAATCGTTATACCGGCAAAAACAGCCGGACATCGGGACTAGTATCAAGTCGGGTCGCACAGTCGCTGAACGCTATTCTGCTGCTGCACCTTCCCTATGCCGGATCACCCGCTGCGTCCCCGGCAGGTCATACCCTGGTCTGAGGCGATATTCGCCACATGGCTGATGCCTGAATGGTGTCCGGCAGTGTAGTATAAGCACAGATGCGAGATATTCTTTATGGTTATAGACGATCGCGCTATAACCGCAGCAGGTGAGCATATGGCACTCGACAGCATTCGGATCCTCACGACCAGCGCCGGGCAACTCTGGCAGCGTCTGGGAACCTATGGCACACTGGAGGCGTTGCCCTCCTGCCCCAGTTTTGAGGAGTGGTTGCGTAGCGCGGGGCACCCCGGCTCCCTCAACCAGATCGAGGAGTTGCAACTGCGGCGCGACTATCGTCAACTGTACCGGTTGCTCACCCAGATCGAGACGCTGGTGCATAGCCAGAGTCTGGCCCTTGAACTTGTACGCTCACGTGCAGATGAGATACAGCAGTGTTAGGCTGCCGGAACGATCCTGAACAACAACGTATCAATCACAGGAGTTACGCGGTTGTCCATCCGGCGGCTGGGATGCGCCTCCGGCAGGGCGGAGGAGTCTATTCTTTTCCACGAACATTTGGCTCACAGAGCCAAATGTTCGTGGAAAAATAAGAAAATGTACCATGCTGCCGCAGGCGAATCTGTCTTTCATCGGGGCAACCGTCCGGTTTGAACGCGCACCGCGTAACTCCTGTCAATCAAGTTTGCGCACAAAGTCCGGATATGGAGTGCGGCAGCCATGCTGCCGCCGACTACTGGCTGTGGCAATACAATCCGGCTGCGATTCCGAATGAAATTCATTCGAGAATATGGGACAAAGCATACTTACCGCATTCGCATGGGTTTGTTCTCTGCGCTGTGCTGCTGTGTTCTTTGCGTTCTTTGCTTTCTATCCCCTGTACCGTTACAATACGCCCCAGGATAATGCCAGACAGCTCTGCTCACCTATGACAATGCGTGATCTGATCGGTTTAAGTATTGGGTATGCTTACCCGGTTGCCCTGATTGGGTTGGCGGAGGTGGTGCGCCGCTGGAAAGGCTATCCGCAAGATTTCACTCGGAAACTTATCCATATCGGCGCGGGGATGTGGGTCTTTGGCATCCTGGCCCTGTTCGATACCTGGTATATCGGTCTGCTGCCGTTTGCGACCTTTATCATCCTGAACTCTATCTTCTACCGGTATCGCGTTTTTGCCGCGATGGATGCGCCCGATAGCACCCCTGGAACTGTCTATTTTGCGCTGTCGATTACGCTGCTCTTTCTGGTGTTCTGGCGTCCCGATAGCCCGCTGGATCGGGGCTATGTTGCAGTTGCCGGAACGATGGCGATGACCTGGGGCGATGCGCCGGCCGCGATCATCGGGCAGCGGTGGGGGCAGCATCGGTATACAATCGCCGGGAGCACGCGCTCCTTGGAAGGTTCGGGGGTGATGCTGCTAGCCGGTTTCGTGTCAATACTGCTCACGCTGCTGCTGGTCCCGGGCTCCTCACTCAGCCCGGAGGCATCCGCCCTGGACCTGGGCACCTGCCTGGTGGCGGCACTGCTTGGCGGCATAACGGCCACCCTGGTTGAGAGTGTTTCTCCCAGAGGTACCGACAATCTGAGCGTGCCGTTGCTGACGGCGCTGGTCGTATTTGGTAGTACAATGTAGCCGTAAGGAGAACATAGTGCTCAATAGAGATCGGCGCGGCGGTCGCGCAGGACGCCCATCCGTGAACGTACGGTTTCGACCAGGCTGAGATCCAGGGTGGCGGTGAGTAGTTCCGGCTCTTCACCTCCTTCGATCAGGATCTCACCCCAGGGATCGACAACCAGCGAGTGACCACAGAAGGTATTTTTCCGGTCACGCCCGACCCGGTTCACGGCTATTACAAAGCACTGGTTTTCAATGGCCCGGGCGCGCACCAGTGTACGCCAGTGCTCCAGACGGGGATGCGGCCATTCTGCCGGGATGATGATGATGCCGGCACCCTGCAGGGCATAGGTACGAAACAGTTCCGGAAAGCGCAGATCATAGCAGATTGCCAGCGCACATGGTCCCCAGGGTGCATCAAAGAGGGTACGTTTGTCGCCGGGGGCCAGGTAGTGATGCTCGGACATCAACCCGAAGAGATGGAGCTTATCATAGCTCGCCAGCAGGGTACCATCAGCGCCATACACCGTCGCCGTATTAGTTGGGCGCCCATTGCGCCGCGCCAGGGTTGAGCCGGTGATGGCGATCTGCCGGGTCCGCGCCAGGTTCGCTATCTCAGTGTAGATGCCGGTGTTGGGAGCATCAGCCAGTTCGGTGGCCCGCGTCAGATCATAGCCGGTGGACCACAGTTCGGGCAAACCCAGCAGGCCGGCTCCTTGTGCGGCAGCGGCGGTCGCCAGTTGCCGTACCGTCGCCAGATTTTCGGACGGCGCACCCAGGTGAATGTCCATCTGTGCCAGTGCCACATGCAACTGCATGGCAGTCTCCTTCACGCAACATGTATTCGAAGTCAATGGGGATACCCGGCAGATATTATACCATCAGAGCACACGCTATCAGGCCGGGTTCCAGAAATGGTCGTTTCTCGCTTTATGTTGGACAATTGGACGCCGACCGCACAATATGACTAGTCCTGAATAGTACCCTGGTATATGGACGAAACCGGACCGACACCGTACAATCAAAATGGTTGACGGGACTTTTATGTTTCCATAGCGGTATGATGGATCACTATGTTACGGGCTGTACTTGGTAATGGTGCAGTCAGGGGAGGGCTCAGTGGATAGCCTTCGGATACCTATCCTGAAGATTGGCGATGTGCTCATCGCTTCGATTCAAGTAGCATTGCACGATGCTTCCGCCGTGCAGTTTAAAGACGATCTTTTGCAAAAGATCCACGATACCAAGGCCCGTGGCGTGATCGTCGATTTGACGGCCCTGGATGTGGTGGATAGCTTTATCGGCCGTCTGATTGCCGATATTGCAGCAATGGCCGGGTTGATGGGAACGCGGGTGGTGTTGACGGGGTTGCAACCGGCCGTCGCAATCACGCTGGTCGAACTGGGCCTGGAACTACCACGGGTGCTGACAGCCCTGAATCTGGAAAAGGGCCTGGCAATGATGCAAAGCCTGACTGAGGAGAGCGGAGATGACGCAAGCTAAGGCGGCGGTGATCCGTAGCGACCTTGATATCGTCATTGCCCGTACCCTGGCACGGGATACCGCGAAGGCTTTGGGGTTTGGCGCGATTGATCAGGCGCGCATTGCCACGGCCGTCAGCGAGTTGGCACGGAATATCTTTCTCTATGCGGGAACCGGCAGCATCACGGTACGTGAAGTTGAACGGCAGAGTCGTAAGGGGATCGAAATTGTGTGCGAAGACCAGGGTCCTGGCATCCCCGATATTGATCTGGTCATGCAAGATGGTTATAGTACATCGCGTGGTATGGGCATGGGGCTTCCTGGTGCCAAACGCCTGATGGACGAGTTCGAAATCCGCTCCCACGAGGGTGAGGGGACGACGATTGTCTGCCGTAAGTGGCGTACCTGAGCCGTTTGTCTATGTCGGGTGATACGCATGGGCCTCCCTGGTGAGGTCTTTTGTCTTACTCTCTGGTATCCTGAACACCAGCGTACAATCAACCCAGTGCGTGAGCACATCCGGTATCCGGGCCGGTGGATGTATAGTCCACCGGCCTGGTGTGTTATTATGCAGGTTACGATGGTTCATAGTCAGGACGCAGGTGGGCGCCGTTGGGAGCCTGGGAGTGCGGCAGCCATGCTACCGCGCCAGGGTTTTGAATAATATCCGTATGCGAGGCAGGGTCGAGCTATGCTGAGTGATTATCCGCATCGCCGCTACAATCCGCTGGCCGATGAGTGGGTGCTGGTCTCGCCACACCGGAACCGGCGACCCTGGCAGGGCCAGGTTGAAACCCCTACCGTTGAGACACTCCCGCACTACGATCCCAAATGCTATCTCTGTCCCGGCAATACGCGTGCCGGCGGTGTATGCAACCCCGACTACAGCACTACATATGTTTTTGATAATGATTTTGCCGCGCTCTTGCCCGATATCCCGGAGCAGGTTGTTGCGGAGAACGAACTATTCCAAAGCCGCAGTGAGCGGGGCATCTGTCGGGTGGTCTGCTTCTCGCCGCGCCATGATCTGAGCCTGGCCCACCTGGAACCGGCGGCGATCCGGAACGTCATTGATACCTGGGCGGCGCAAGTGGAGGATCTGCATGCCCGTCCCTATATCAACTATGTGCAGATCTTTGAGAATCGCGGCGCGATGATGGGGGCCAGCAATCCACATCCGCACGGGCAGATCTGGGCGACCGAGAGTCTGCCCGTCCTGGTTGCGCGGGAGCAAACCGCGCAGGCCGCCTACTATGCGCGGCACGGGCGCACGCTGCTGAGTGATTATCTGGCGACGGAGCTGGCAAACGGGGAGCGACTGGTCTACACGAATGCGCATTTTGTGGCGCTGGTGCCCTTCTGGGCGGTCTGGCCCTTTGAAACGCTGATCATCAGCCGCCGCCCGCTGCCCCTGCTCACCCGGCTTGATGCGGCTGAACGCGATGGTCTGGCCGATCTGCTCAAGCGCCTGACGAGCGGGTACAACAACCTGTTTCAGGCACCCTTCCCCTACTCGATGGGGTTGCATCAGCAGCCCGGTGATGGCGCGGCGCACCCGGAATGGCATGTGCATATCCATTTTTATCCGCCGCTGTTGCGTTCGGCAACGGTGCGTAAGTTTATGGTCGGGTTTGAAATGCTCAGTGAGCCCCAGCGCGATATCACCCCGGAGCAGGCCGCCGAGCGTTTACGGGAAGTGATGTAGAGGTTGCTTATGCTTGATCCGAATGTTATCCGCGAACGCTTTCGCCGGCACTACGCGGTGCCGCCGGAACTGATTGTTGCGGCCCCCGGTCGGGTAAATCTGCTGGGTGAGCATACCGACTACAACGACGGTTTTGTGCTGCCGGTTGCGATTGATCGGGCCACCTGCGTGGCTGCTCGCCCGCGCGCTGATCGGCAGGTACGCGTCCGTACCGCCCAGTTTGATCAGTCCGACAGTTTTTCGCTTGATCAGATCGTGCCCAACGCAGACGCTCCCTGGAGTAACTATGTCCGGGGGGTGGTCCAGGGACTGCTGGACCGTGGGCTACCGTTGCGCGGAGTGGATCTGCTGATCGATAGCGATATACCGCTGGGGAGCGGGCTCTCTTCCTCGGCGGCGCTGGAGGTTGCCGTGGGATATGCGCTGCAACGGCTGAACCGGCAGTCTCTTCCGGGTGAGGAACTGGCGCTGCTGGCGCAGGCGGCGGAGAACCAGTTTGTCGGCGTGCAGTGTGGCATTATGGACCAGTTTATCGTCACGCTGGGGCAGGCGGAACACGCCCTGCTGATTGATACCCGCGACCTGGGCTATGAACTGGTGCCGCTGCCCTCCTCCGTACGGGTGGTGGTCTGCGATAGCCGGGTGGAGCGGACGCTGGCGGGGTCGGCCTATAACCAGCGGCGGGCGGAGTGTGCCGAGGCGGTACAACTGCTCCAGCCCCATCTGCCACACATCAGCGCGCTGCGAGATGTAACACCGGATGATCTGGCGCGTTATGCGGATATGCTGCCGCCGCTGGTGCAGGCGCGCGCCCGCCATGTTGTCAGCGAGAATGCCCGGACACTGACCGGAGCGGCGGCCCTACGCGCGGGCAATCCGGCAGATTTTGGTCAGTGTATGCGTGACAGCCATACCAGTCTCCGCGATGATTATGCGGTCAGCATTGAGGAACTGGATGTACTGGTGGCGGCGGCCACGTCCGTTCCAGGGTGTTACGGGTCGCGGCTCACCGGGGCGGGTTTTGGCGGCTGCACGGTCAGTCTGGTTGATGCGGGGGCGGTTGAGGTGTTTCGGTCGCAGGTAGCGGCGGCGTATCAGGAGGCCTGCGGGCGCACTGCCGCGATCTATGTCTGTGCTGTCAGTGCCGGTGTGCGGCAGGTGGAATGAATATCAGGACTTATGCGATAATCATGCAAACTGGACGTTTTTTAGATGAACATGCAAACTTCGCCTGTGGCAGCATGGTGCTTTTTACTTTTTATCTTTACACCGGCCAGACAGCATGAGAGCGAGAGGGAACTATGCTTACACCAACATCCCTTCCATCCATTCCCCAGCGAATAGCCGACGGCGTAACCCGCCTGTATGATCCGCTCTCGCAGGCGGTTCTGCCGCTGGTCGATGGCGTATCGCGCAGACTGCTCTACTACCAGGGTGTTCAGCAGCAGAATTGCCGCGTTGCGGGTATCAACACGAATTTTTACTACACCCCTGGTTGTCCCCCGTCTGAAAGGTCTGGTCAGGCTATGCCGGTGCTGCTGCTGCATGGTATTGCCGACAATGCGTTGACCTGGCTCTGGCAGATTCCTGCGTTACGCAGCATCGGCCCGGTGTACGCGGTGGATCTCCCCGGTTTTGGGTTGAGCGGCTGTCCGCCGGGACAATCCTATGCTCCATTTCATGATCTCTGCGTTTTTCTCGAAACCTTCCTGGAGCGCGTTATCGGTGGGCCGGCACTGGTTGTCGGCAACTCGCTGGGCGGGTGGCTGGCGGTACGGCTGGCATGGACGCTGCCCCACCTGGTACGTGGTCTGGTGCTGATCAATGTGGGCGGAGCCTGGCTGGAGGGTCGCTACTCCTGGGAGTCGTTTGTGGAGATAATCAAGATGCCGGATCTGCGCGCGGTGCAGCAGGTCTACCGACAGATGTTCGGGCAAGTCTTTTGGAAATGGCCGCTTTACCTGGGTCTGCGCAGTTTTCAGGCGCGATTTCGTTGCCAGGCGGTTCGCCTGTTTGTTCATGCATTTACGGGAGACGAGTTTCTCCACCCGCAGGATTTACATCACCTGCCAGTGCCTGCGGGTCTGATCTGGGGGTTGGCGGACTATTTTTTGCCGGCGGGTTCACACGAATTCTTCCAGGAGCATCTATGGAATGCCCCGCAACTGCAGTTGCCGGGCTGTGGACATCTGCCGCAACGCGAACAGCCCCGCCGTGTTAACCAGTTTATCCGAACCTTTGCAGCAAAGCCGGGGGTCAGCCCACAGTACGCTCCAGCGGTGGCAACATCCCATGCTCTGTGAGCCAGCCGACGAAGATAGCGACAATCTCCGGGTCCCAGGCGGTTCCGGCCCCGCCCTCCAGCCGTGCGGCCGCCTCGGCATAGCTGATCACCTGATTGTAGGTACGCTGCGTGGTCATGGCATCGAAGGCATCCACTACCGCCACAATGCGCGCGCCCAGTGGAATAGCTTCACCGGCCAGACCGTCCGGGTAACCGGTGCCATCCCAGCGCTCATGGTGCCCACGCACAATCGGGCCGACCTTCGCCGCCATCCGCAGTGGCGCAACAATCCGCTCACCGATCAGGGTGTGCTGCTGCATCACCCGGTACTCGGCGGGGGTCAGCGGGCCATCTTTGCGAATGATCGTCTCATCAATCCCAATTTTGCCGACATCATGCAGGAGTGCGCCATAGCGTAGTGCCGTTAGTTCGGTGCTGGAGAATTCCAGGCGTTCACCAATGGTCACAGAGTAGAGCGCCAGGCGCTGAACATGGCCTTCGGTGTAGGCATCGCGGGCCTCAACTGTACGTGCCAGGGCGAAGATGACATTTTCGGCAGGTTCCAGCGTGTCGTTGCGCCGCTTAACCTGCAACAGCGTGCGAACGCGCAGATCCAGCTCCTGCATGTCAATGGGCTTCTGCAGATAGCCTTCCGCACCGGCAGCAATACTCATCAGTTGCGCCTGCCGGTCGGCGTGTGCAGTGACAATGATGATCGGGATCAGGCGGGTATCTTCCTGCTGCTTGAGTTTAGCGCAGATATCCAGTCCACCAATATCTGGTAAGCGCATGTCAAGGAGGATCAGGTCGGGTCGCCGGCGCGCAACCAGCTCAAGGGCGGCCTGACCATTGGTTGCAATAGCGCTACGATAGCCTGACTCACCCAACATAGCGGCGAGTACCTCGGCAATGAGTATGTGATCATCGACGATAAGAATGTAGCCGGTATCGTCTTCGGACTGATCCAGGTACGGATTTGCTGCTTCATCGGGGTAACGAAGCGCTCCGTGCCCTGAGAAGTGCTGCATATCCTTTTCCCTCCATGACAAGATCTCAGTTCTTCCCCCCGTCTAATGTCCCGATCCAGTATACGCGCGTGCGCTGAATTTTTAATGACAGTTGCGCGCGCAACAGCAATAATGAATGGGCGTTCGGCGTGCCGTCGGCGCGTATTGGACGGTTAGCGGCGACGCCGGGAGTGCCGGCGTGCCTCCGTCGGGCGAACATTACCCGTAAGCCGGGCAACCATGCGGCGGAGCAGTGGCCGGCGCAGTTGCCGCAGTTCGGGCGTAAAGCTACGCGAGTGTACCTCCCGGCGATAACGTTCGCCCACGTATGCCCGAATGATCCGCGCGATAAACGTCCGCTGGCGTGGTAGCGCTCGCGCGAGTTCGTTGCCATACTCAAATGGTGTGATATGCGCGCGCTGCGGTAGACCGGCCCAAAGCGCCAGTATTCCGAGTTGCGCGTAGGCCGCCGCTGCCGGTCGTAGTCCATGGAGTTCCCGCCGCCGGTGCAGGAGTAGCAGCCAGGCTGCCAGTGCGGACAACCCGACAACGGCGACGATAATGATTATTGTTCGCCAGAGCCGGGGCCAGAGTTCCGAACCTGTGTCGGAGACTTCATCGACCAGCGGCTCATCGGGGGTAATCGGGGTGTCTTCCTGTTCGATTTCCGCTTCTTCCGGCGCGGGTGGCGTAAACAACTCCTCATCCAGGCCCAGTTCCTCGAACATGTTAAGATCAGGCGCGCCGGCAGGACGCAGCGGCAGCGAAGTGTAGCTGGCCGGCGTCGGCTCAAAGCGCTGCCAGCCATAGCCGGGAAAGTAGACCTCCGGCCAGCTATGCGCGATATTCTCACGCACCACATACGCGCCCCGCTCCGGATCAAACATTCCGTTGGCGTAGCCCTGCACCCAGCGTGCCGGTACGTCCAGCGAGCGCAGCATCATAACCATGGCCGAGGCATAGTAGTCGCAGTAACCTTCCTGCTGCTCAAACAGGAAATAGTGAACCGGATCGACATTGGCCGCCGGTCCGGAGATCGACTCGTTGTAGGGGAAGGTGCGCAGAAAGTCCTGGATAGCGCCGGCCTGATCATAGGGCGTTTCGGCCCCGGCCTGTTGCACAATCTCGCGGGCCTGGTTTATGGTCTGCGGGGTGATAGTGCCGGGCATTTGTAGATAGCGCTGGCGCACCCAGTCGGGATAGTCCGTTCCGGCCTGGCGCAGACTCTCGACATCGGCGACCGAGACCAGGGCGGTCACGGTGTAGACCTTCTCGGCCCGGAGCGGCTCCTGCGAAATAATAATCGCGGTGTCGTCAAAATTGGGCTGCAGCCGGTTCTGCACAACCTTGTAGTCATGCTCAATCAGGGTGGGCAGACTCAAGCGCATCGCCTGCCCACCGACCATGACAAAATCGTCCTTGCGATTCTGAGCCAACTCCATGGTCTGGGTCACCAGCGTGCGCCCCTGGATATCTTCCGGCATGATGGTCGTGTCGGGGGCCAGGGCGGTACGGGCAGCCTCGCGTGTGCTTAGATCCAGCAGGGCGCGGGCCTGCTCGCCCGTGGTATTTTGCCAACCCGCGCCGGTATATTTGTCGAAGGCCACCGCCCGCCAGTAGTCCGGACGGGTCGCGGTGACATACATAACCACATCATTGCCCAGAGAACGCGCCCCGCCAAGCGCCGAACTACGCGCAGTGAAGCTGCTGCCACTGGTCCCCGCCGGCGAGTTGATCGTGCTGAAGGCGTCTTCCCAACTCTCACGCACCCGGACAAAGGGCTGCTTCATCGTCTCCCAGGTCTGTTCGGCCTGTTCGTGCGTTACCCCACTCGGCAGCAGACTGGTTGCAAACATCACAATGCCGCAGAAGAATGCGGCGGTGGAAACAACCCGCAGGGGCAAAAACTCGGGATATTCGATATCCTGAGCCAGCCACTGCTCCTGGCGGGACATCACATTATGATAAACCAGCAAGAGCAGGGCGCTGGTAAAAAAGACAAAAAAGAGTTCAGTCGGCTTGGGAAAGGCGTAGGTGTAGTTGACCAGGATAACACAGGCGTTGATCAAGATGGCCCACCAGGTCCATCCCCGGCGGAAAATAAACCAGGCCGAGGCATACCCTAGAATCCAGCTCAGGAGCGCCAGAGCGGTGATGAAAAGCACAATATCTTCACCGCGCCCACCGTTGGCGAGTACCCGCAACCAGATGATCGTGTCGATCAGCAGTTCGGTGGCCTGGTCGCGCCAGGTAGTCAGGCGCTGGTCAAGCAGCGGCCCCACCTGATGCACTGTCCAGGTAAGACAGAGCGCCATGCTGAGCAGGTGCGCCGGCCAGGGCGGCAGCCAGTGGGTACGGGCAAAGAGCGCGCCGGTAAACAGCGCCACGACAACCACCGGGATCAAGACCTCCAGATCGCCGGCCCAGCGCGCTACAACCACGCTACGCACCACGGCCCAGATCATTATCAGGCTCAACAGCACTCCCGGCAACACATTTAGTTCGTTGCGCCAGGTTCGCTGCGAGGCGGGAATTGACTGTATCATATGCAACTCTTCTACCAGGTTAGCGTCTCACATGCGTAAGATCTGCCTGGCGTTGGCCCAGACTGCCTGCGCCAGTTTTCCAAGTGGGATTTCGCGTAGTTCTGCAATGCGTTCCGCAACCAGTCGGACCCGGGCGGGCTCGTTCCGCTTCCCGCGCATGGGATGCGGGCTGAGGTAAGGACTGTCGGTTTCCGTAAGAATCCGGTCGAGTGGTATGCGCTGGGCTACCTCGTGCAGAGCATGAGCTTTGCGAAACGTAACCGGCCCGGAAAACGAGAGCATAAACCCGACATCAAGACAGGCGGCGGCATAGTCCCACCCGCCGGAGAATGAGTGCATAATGCCCGGCTGCCCCTGCGCGGCATCCTGCAAGATGCGCACAGTATCGGCTTCGGCGTCGCGGCTATGAATAACTACCGGCAGATCCAGTTCGCGCGCCAGGGTCAGTTGTGCGCGAAAAAATTCTTCCTGTTGTGCATGCGGCGCATGATCCCAGTAGTAATCCAGGCCAATCTCGCCAATAGCAACGGCTTTGGGATGTGCGGCCAGCGTGCGCACCTGCGCTAACCAGTTGGGCGGAGCCTCGTGTGCATAGTTTGGCTGAATACCGACAACCGCGTAGATGTGGGTGTGTTGCTCGGCCAGGGCCAGTGCTGCGCGGCTCGATGGCAGGTCGTAGCCGATTTCGATAATCCGGGCAACACCCGCAGCGGCAGCGCGCTCCAGCACGGCGGTGCGGTCATCATTGAACGCCGCGTGGTGTAGATGGGCGTGTGTATCAATGAAACAGACTTCAGGTTGCATGTCGGCATTGTAGCACACTCTGGGATCTGCTATGGTGCATAATTGCGAAGAGATGTACAATAGAGCGCATATTTATCTGATAGGAATGCTGTGAGTGAGTTGCGGCCCCGGGTACACCGCCGCCGCGTTCCAGCACCGGCTCAAGCAACTATATTAGACATAATGTAAGGAAAAGGAATGCCACGTCGGAATGGAAGACGCGAGTTTGCAGTTATTGGCCTTGGTCGGTTTGGCACGAGTCTTGTGCTGACACTGACTGACCGGGGCTTCAATGTGTTAGGAATCGATCGTGATCCGGAGATTGTCCAGCGCCTCTCCGAGGGGTGTACCCAGGCAGTTTCCCTGGACGCAACCGACGAAGATGCCCTGCGTGCTGTCGATATTACCTCCTTTGATACCGTCGTCGTGGCAATCGGCAGCAATTTTGAGGCGAACTTAATGACCACGGTTGCGCTCAAGAGCCTGGGGGTGCGGAATGTTGTCTGCAAGGCACTGACTGAGCGCCAGCGCACGATCCTCCAGCGCATCGGCGCGGATCGGGTGGTGCTGCCGGAGCATGAAGCCGGTCGCCGCCTGGCAAAAACCCTGACCACCCCGGCCGTTCTGGATCATCTGGAACTGGAGCCGGGTTTTAGTATCACGGAGTTGCGGGTGCCCAAATCGATGGTCGGGCATACGCTGATCGAGACCGATCTGCGCCGCCGCTTCGGGATAACCGTGCTGGCGGTCAAGCGCGGACCGGCCCTGACCATCACGCCATCGACCAACTATACCTTTGATGAAGAAGATCTCCTGGTGGTCATCGGGGCTGATGAGAGCATCGAACGTTTGAATGACCTGTTGTAAGCCAATCAATTGAAAAACGACTATGAAACTGCCACTGCGTGACCAGGCGCGCACGGTTCAGCAGCGCGCACGCTCGCGCCGGCAGCCGCGCCGCCCCTTTCCGACGGCATTCCGGTTGATTGGTGGGCTATTGCTCCTGGTCATCGCCGGTACTATTTTATTGTTGCTGCCCGGTGTTGGTACCACTCGCCGCCTCGAGATCAATGAGGCGGCCTTTACTGCTACCTCGGCCCTGAGCGTTACCGGGCTGTCGCTCATTACGCCGGTGCGTGATCTCACGCTGTTTGGGCAGATTATTCTGCTCTGCCTGATCCAGATTGGCGGGGTGGGCTTTATGGTGGGCGCAGTGATCATCTTTCGCCTGCTGGGACGACGCGTTTCGCTGCTGGATCGGCTGGCGCTCTCCGACTCGCTGGGGCTGATTGTGCCCGGAGCTATCCTGCGCCTGACCCGACAGGTTGTTGTGACGGTCTTTGCGATTGAGGGCTGTGGTGCGCTGCTGCTCTGGTGGAACTGGCGCGATCAGCTTGGCGGGGGGCGCGCGGTCTTCTATGCTATCTTTCACGCGGTCTCGGCGTTCTGTAATGCCGGGTTTGATCTCTTCACCGGCCTGCCGGATTATCCGACCGGCATCCCCAAGGATGATGCGACCCTGATCATTATGGGAGCGTTGATCTTCCTGGGCGGGCTGGGCATCCCGGTCCTGGCCGATTTTCTGACCTGGCCGCGTCTGCATCGGATCACGCTGCATACCCGGATTACGGTGCTCGTCGTCATTGTGCTGGTCTGTGCCGGGGGCATTGGGATGTTCCTGGGAGAGAGCCGGCCGCATGCGCTGCTCTCCACGGTTCCCTGGCCGCGCCGGTTGCTGATTACCTTTTTTCAGTCGATCTCGGCGCGCACGGCCGGATTTGCCGGGATTGCGGGGATTGAACTGCTCACGCCGGCCAGCCAGTTTTTGCTGCTGGGTCTGATGTTTATTGGCTGTGCCCCGGCTTCGATGGGCGGTGGCATTACCACCGGCACCTTTGCCGTGCTGACGCTGGCGCTGTGGGGGTATGCGCGCGGGTTGCCCAGTGCGCAGGTGGGCGGGCGCACGATCGCGGTCTGGATGGTGCGCAAGGCGGCGGCGGTGTTGACGATTGCTGTGTTGGTGATCCAGACGGCCACCTGGCTGATCCTGATGACCCACGATGCGACCCTGTCCGATGTGCTGTTTGAGGTTATCTCGGCATTTGCGACCTGTGGGCTAACCCTGGCCTTTACCGATGATCTGAATCTGTTTGGGCAGATTGTGATTATGTTTGTGATGGCCTGGGGCCGCCTGGGAGCGCTGACGGTGATTCTGGCGCTGGCCCAGACGCAGCAGCGCGCAACCCAGCCCGTTACCTATCCCGAAGAGCAGATTTTGATTGGTTAGGGGATAGGGGATAGGGGATAGGGGATAGGGGATAGGGGTTAGGGGTTATTTCGGTGCTGCGAAAATGGTTCTTTTTGGGGCAGCGCCTGGAACAGAACTATCCCCAGGCGCTGCTGGGGTAGGCCGGCGCAGCGTTACCCGACAACATTTTTTATACTTTATCTTCTGTTTATCTGTTTTTCTATATCCACGCGAGGACCAGCAGGACTGCCGCTGTGATACGCCGGGTTGTTGGTCCTGCTCCAGTGTAATGGTTCGCCACCGCGCATCCTCCTTAATCGGAGCAGCGCACCCCGAACCGGCGCGCTGCCCCATGCAATGGCTATGGTTCGGGATAGGGAGGCTCCTCCCACTGTCGCGTCTCAACATTAAAGACGAACGGGGTGCCATCTGCCGCTTCCAGCGTGAAGCGGGGTGGGTTTGCCGCGATAATCGTTACGGCCCCGTGTTCGGTTGGGGTAGGGAAATCAAAGACCTCGTCCGGTTCATAATCGCCAGGTGTAACTGTGTAGAAGCCGATCTTTCCCTGATCGGGATTGTCAGGATCATACCCCGCAACAACAAACAGAAATGCCTCGTCAATGGTATCTTGCCAGCAGTTCTTATAGATCAGGGTGCGACGAAAATAGATCGTTTCACAGTCCGTGATTATGCCCGTTAACGGTGGTTCAGGCGGCAGGTCTGTCGGTAAGGGTGGCAAGGTCTCAGGCGTTGGGCGGGCGGCCGCCGTCTGAAGTTCTTGTGCCATCCGTTCATCGATAGCCTGCTGTGTCTGGTCAAGCGATGAGAGCGTCGGAGTACCATCAATTGGATACGCCTGGTTCGCCGGCGTTGCTGAGTCGGGTTGACCACAACTACCGAGAATCACCGAGAGCAATACAAGGCATCCTAAAATCTTGAACACATGAACCTGCCAACTTGTATGGTCTTTCATATATATCTCCTTTGTTAACCAGCACCATTGGCAAAATCTGTCACAAATGGCAGTAAACGTTGCTCCACCGGATTGGGCCGTTGCAGTGACTCGCCCGTGGCCTGATCTACCTCCGGCGTGAACTGGGCATTCATAGTTTCATAGAGCGCGTACCAGCCCTGGTCCGGGGTAAGAAATGCGTTGGTACCAACCTTTTTAGTCCAGTCGGAGGTATCAGTGAAATCACAGGCGACGACCGGCCCACAACTGGTGGTGACGCCGCTGATAAACATATTTTCACCCTGCTCCTGCGCATAGCGCTTGACGTTATACCACTCATAGGCAAACTCAGCCTTATAAATTTGCGGGAGCGAACGCGCAAAAGGTAGACCATCGGATAGTTCATATGCCAGTTCCAACGCCGGAAGGTGGGGAAAGTTTGTACTTGTAACCGACCCGTCGGTCCAATTCTCCCGTGGTTCGTTACGTGGGGCGGCGGTGGCATCGCCAAAGTTATAGTAGATATAGCCGGCGGCGCTACTATAGCCCTGTGCCCAGGCCCGCGTTGGTGGCGGGCTGCTCCATTCAGCAAGCCCCTGCTCGGCATCATAGCCCCCGACTGCAAGCACGGCACCGTCATAGTCGCTAAGCAGGGTGCGGTTAAGCTGGTTAATCATCTCGGCCCAGGCAACTCCATGGTCCGCCGTCAGCGCCGGATTATCCACACCACCAATCTTCGAGTTGGTTGTGCCTACAGCGATCTGCAGCCCTGTCACCGTTGTTGGTGTTGCGGCATTGCAGCCTCGCGCATAACCCCGCGCAAAGGCTTCGACGGTCGTAGCGATTTGAGCTAGTCTGATACGTTCTTTTGAACCAGTCAGCAATTGTGTGCCATAGATCGTTTCCCCCTGGGCATCAATGCTAAGTTCGCGTGGTGAACCAAAAAGTAGGATCATCACGCCGCGTTCGCCGCGCTCCCGGGCCTGGCATCCCAGTTGCCGGTTTGGTTCGGTGTCAGGTGAGAAGACATACCAACTGCGCGTGTAGGGCGGCGGTACGCCCGCCAGTGCCGGGACCACAATATCGCGCACCACGGTCTTGGGGTCGGCGTTGTCGGCGTCGGCCACCACGGCGTAGGCTATCGGTTCAATCCGCCCCTGCGGGGCCGCTGCAACATACCAGGTCACCTGCCGTTCTTCCCCAACCGCCAGATCACCAATGGATTGCGTCTCTGCTCCACTGACCAGCGTCAGTCCGGTAGTTCCGGTCAGGTTCAAGGTCACCTGCACGCCGGTTGCCGGCACGGTGCCGTTATTCAGCACCGTAGCGGTGAGGGCGAAGGGATTGGGCGTGTACTGGTTATCCGCAATGCTCAGAGTAGCCGGGCCACTTACGGCCAGGGCCAGCGGTGGCCGCAAATCGGCATCCAGGTCGGCCAGGCCATACAGGGTGGCATAGGTGGTTTCCGTGTCGGGAGCCAGCGTTACCGGGTTCCAATACACTGCATAGGCGCTATCGTCCGAGCCGGTATCACCAAAGGAAACCGTGGGATCGGGAGTAAAATCATACATAGTTGTCATGATGCGCGGCCAGGATGCCGGCACCAGCCGATCCGGCGGGGTCACCTGGTCACTCCCGCGCAGGGTGGCCCCGGCTACCCGTTCACTATCGTCCACCCGGAAAAAGACCTGAAAACTATCCGGAATAGCATCGTCGGTCAAGGCTCGTTCCGTCGTAAAGATCCCCTGACCGGGGAGCCGAAAGGGTGCGCCGTCGTCATCATTAATCTGGGTATCGAGCATAACCCGCACCCCAACCGAGCGGGGCGTGCTGGTGGTGTTGCGCAGGGTGTAGGCAATGCGGGCTGCATCATCCCGCCCGGTGAGGGGGTTGCGCACCAGTTCCAGCGTCTGGGTGACATCGACCCCATCAATGCGCCACTGGCTCGTATTAGTGCGCGCATCGCTATTGATCGGTGCCTGCTCCTGCGTACCGTCCGTGCCATAGATATAGTCGGTTCCGTCAATACGGATGGTGGTGAACGACGTACTCGGCTCATTCGGCCAGTTGAACATGAGATCCCAACTTGTGGGCGCTGCGTCTCCCGTAAGCGGATCGGGGAACGCACCCAGGTTAAACCGTCCATTGGACGCAACCTGGATAGCCAGGCGGTCGGTAAAGAGGTTGTTGGTCGATGCTGCCGCAATGAGAGGAAGTGCGAACAGCAGGAGTGCCGGCAGAACCAGACGACAAAGCGAACGATGATGCCAACGTTGCAGCATACAGTCAGGGCAATTGCATTTAAATCACCATGGAGCATGCCGTTCTGAAGCACACGCTCACTACGTTCATGTGATGTAACGGCATTCGTTTCACCGCTATGGTTGTTTTCACTGCTGTCTTGCGCAGACGCACATACCGTAGCGGGGTTGTTCCGCACGATAAGTTTGGTGTGGCTCGTATCTGTGATGGCGGCGTTTTGCCGCATCCTGATGAGGCAAAACGCCGTAAAGGTTTATATGCGATTGCCCTGAGCATACAGCCCTCCTGACGCGAGTGAAATATTGATATTTGGTTAAGTATACCACAGTATGTCAACCATGTCTCTATACCAGTTTTTATTCACAGGGGAATTGTTGTGATAGAAAGGTGCCGGATCGTGAATAGATCGCGAATGTGTAAATTTATGCGGGTAATTATAAGAGAAGTAAATTAACAAAGAACAAAGAACAAACTGGTTATCTGATGGTGATACGCCAGGCGTGCCTGGTTCTCTCCTTCTTTGTTCTATCTTTATCTACACACTGAGCCGGCGATCGGCAATGCACAATCATATGCGTGGTGGGCCGGGCAGGGTGGAAGGGGGCATGCTATAATTTGGGCGATAGTCACATGCCATGCGCTAAATTCCATCAGAGGCAGCCTATGAACTATGACCAGGAGATCGCAGATGCGCTCAGGGCGGCACTGCCGGAAAAATTCCACCCGGATATTCCCGTACTGGCCCGGGTGCTCACGGCAGCGCGGGAGGGTTCCCCCGCATCGGTTGCTACGGAAAACCTGCAGGCCGCCCTGCTGGCACTACAGGGGAAAACCCTAAATACCCAGAGTGGTGATATTACGGTAAGCGATGTGAGCGGTGAAACCGTTGCCATTGGGCATGGCGCGCAGGCCACATCGATCCGCATTTATGTGCCGCACACTGCCGCACAGAAGCAGGCATGGCGCAACCGCAGTCACATGCTGGAGAAGGTGCGCACCTACTGGGTCGAGGGTTTCCTGCAACAATCGCTGCATAAAGTTGCGCTGATTGAACTGGGGATGCAGTATCATCCTGACGCGCTGGAGCATCCCTGGGAGATGCTGGTGCAGTCGCCTGATCGACCCCGCACCTCGGTACCGCCCGGCACTTCCATTGCTGAGGTATTTGATGAGTTCGGCAGTGAATTGCTCATTCTTGGTTCACCGGGGACGGGCAAGACGACGATGCTGCTGGAACTGACGCGCACGTTGGTTGAGCGGGCGCAACAAGACGAGACGCGTGCCATCCCGGTGGTGTTTAACCTCTCTTCCTGGGCAGTGAAGCGCCCACCACTCGACAAGTGGCTCATTGAGGAACTGAACGCCCGCTATGATGTGCCGCGCAAAGTGGCAAAAACCTGGATTGAACATGACCAGGTGTTGCCGCTACTGGATGGACTGGATGAGGTAGCGGTAGCCCAGCGCACCGTCTGCGTCGAGGCAATTAACATCTTCCGTGAAACGCACGGATTGATGGGAATGGCAGTATGCAGCAGAATTGCCGACTACGAGGTGCTGACACAGAAACTGCGTTTGCAGGGTGCAGTGCTGCTACAACCCCTGACCGAAGAGCAGATCGAGGATGCCTTGCAACATCCTGGTAGTAAAGCCGAAACGGTGCGTAAGGTGCTACGGCAGTTGCGCGATAATGCTCGGCAGTATAATGACCAGGCTGCCGAGGAACTGACGCGCACACCGCTGCTATTGAGTATCACGACGCTGGCCTATCAGGGTGACACCGACAGTGACATGCCGCCACCTGACGCATCGCCCGCTGAGCAACAGCGCCACCTGTTCGCTACCTATGTGGAGCGAATGTTTAAGCGGCGGGGCAAAAGTGAAAAATACACGCCGGAACAGACAAAGCACTGGCTGGCGTGGTTAGCGAAGCGGCTGTGTGAGAATAACCAGACAGTGTTTCAGATTGAGATGATGCAACTGCAGTGGGTTTTTGTCAGGCATCAAATCCGGCTGTATCGTCTTATTATCTTTATTGTCTTGTTTTCTTTCATGGGATTAATCAGCAGCAGTATAATTCGCGTTTTTGTCATGGAAATGCAACGCTTCGACACACAGGAAGGCCTGTTGATAACAATTGTCACAAGTGTGCTTATTAGCCTGGTCTGTGCGGTTTATGGCAGTGTACGCAGTGTCATTCAACCCATTGAAAAGATAACATGGTCCCATACAACTATTCTTGAACGGGTGATAGGACAAAAGTTAAAGGACTCCTATCCCGTGTCTGGTTGGCGAGTTGTGACCATGAGCATACGCGGCATTCTCGCATCTACACTGCTTTTCTTTATTGCCGGATGTGGATTTGGGATCGGATTCTGGAGTGGCATGACTATTAGCGGGGTTATCTTATCGGTAATCGAGTATTTGCAGCTAGTACCGCTGGGAGATTGGTCGTTCTATTTTGTGATAGGTATGGCGTTTCTGGGGATTCCTATAGGATCAGGTATAGCAGTTGCAGCACCACTGGCTTTGCTTGGTTTAAATCGGTCAAGCGTACCTCAAGAGAGAAAACGTCCAAATGAAGGTATACACAGAACCGCATTATATTCTCTTCTTATTGGCAGCTTGATATTTCTTGTTGTTTTTTTTACATCAGTACTTTTCTTTGGAGTGTTCTTATTTATTGCGACAGATATGACACCTCTTCTTCTTTTTTTATTAGTTTTCAGCACGATTATTGCACTGCTTGGCTGGTTTCAGTACGGTGGCCTGACTTTTATACACCATCTTATGCTGCGGCTCTTCGGTGTACTCTGGAGTTATATTCCTCTACGTTATGTTCGCTTCCTCAACTACGCCACCGAGCGTATTTTCCTGCGACGCATCGGCGGCAACTATATTTTTGTCCACCGGATGTTAATGGAGTATTTTGCCGGCCTGGAAAAAAGCCCGGTCCAGCAGCCAGCCAGTGCTACTCTATCCGGGCCTGTTTTGCCCGCTTCGGCGGAAATATCAATGCTATCATCTCAACAGAAAGAGGAGCCAACCATGCCCTTCACCCACGGACACGCCCTGATCATCGGCGTGGGGAGCTATGCCCACGCGCCGAACCATAATGTCCCGATGACCGCCGCCGATGCGCAGGCGGTTGCGCGGATCATCCGGGATGCGCAGTTCTGCGGCTACCCGGCGGAGCAGGTGACGCTGCTGACCGGCGAGAGTGCCACCCGCGCCGGCATTCTGGCCGCGCTCGACCAGTTGACGCAGACCGGGAAGGACGACACTGTGCTGCTCTTCTACAGCGGCCATGGCGACTATGATTCCGCCGGCGACTACCATCTGACCAGCCACGATACGCGCCGGCAGGATGGGCGTGTCCAGCCCGGCACGGCTGTCAGCCAGGCCGAGTTGCTGGAGAAGCTGCGTGCCATCCCTGCCGGGCGGGTGCTGCTGCTCTTTAATGCCTGCCACGCCGGGGAGATCTCGCCTACTCTGGGCGAAGCAGCGCCGCCCACCGGCAGTCCGTTGCCCGACAAGACCGCCAACGCGCTGCTGGCGACCGGCTCCGGGCGTGTTGTAATCACCGCCTGCCGCGAAAACCAGGTGGCCTTTGTCGGGCCGGGCGACTGCACCCTGTTTGCGCAGGCACTGACCGAGGGGCTACGCGGTGGAGGCGAGGTTTATAGCCGCAGCGGGTTTATCAGCGCCTTCGATCTCTATACGCATCTCTACTACACGCTGGAAAAACTGGTGCCGGACGCGGTGCCGCAGTATGTGCGTGATCGCTACGGCAACAAACAGGAGCCGGAGTTGACCATCCTCAAGGGTGTGGGGCCGTTCGCGGTGGCCCTCTTTCGTGGCGCAACCACGCTGGGTAGTTTCCCTACCGATCAGGAGCCGGATCGGGAAACCGCCGTGCGCGAGATACCGGAGAGCCGCAGCCGGCGCGCATTGCAGAATATCACCGGCACGGCCACGGTGCAGGGTGACAACTACGGGCAGAATGTGGGCGTCAACACCGGCACGATGACGCAGAGCAACCAGACGATCAACAACCAGTCACCCAATCAGGGCGCGCAGGGCAACTTCCATGGTCCGGTCACATTCAACCGGGACGAAACGACCTTTAACCAGCAGGGGCAGCAGGTCCAGGGCGACCAGTACAATGCGGCGCGGGACATCATTCGGGCAAAGGGCAATGTAAACCGCGTCGAAGGCGACTATGTCGGCGGGGATAAGGTCGGTGGGGACAAGGTGGCGGGCGACAAGATCAGCGGCGACATCAATGTGCGCGGTGTCAGTGGCAGTGGTATTGCCATCGGGCACAAGGGGCGTAATAGTGTGCGCAATGTGAACACGGGCGGCGGCGACTATGCCGAGGGCAATATCGACAAGCGCGGCGCAATCACCAATATCAGATCCAAACTGGACAATGTGACCCAGAGTATCGGTGCGGCACCGCAGGGTGATGCGGCGACAAAGGCGCAATTGCAGCGGTTGATTGAGGAGTTGAGCGCCGAGTTGCAGCGCGTCCCGGCTGGGCAGACGGGCGAGGCCGAGGCGGTTGCCGAGACAGCGAAGGCCGCCGTTGAGCAGGCGACCAGGGAACAGCCAAACAAGACCATGGTGCTGATCAGCGGCGAGGGACTGAAGCAGGCGGCGCAAAACCTGGCGACGGTCTTGCCGACGGTGCTGCCGCCGGCAACGCAGATTGCCGATACGCTCCGGAAGATGGTCGGGGCGTAAAGAACCGAGAACTGAGAACCGAGAACTGAGCATACCTGGCGTATGATGCTCATTTACACGAGTTACGCGGTGGGGGTCTGCAAATCAGACATGTGCTCCCACAACGGCAGTCTTCGCCTGCGGCAGCATGGTACGTTTTTATCTTTTCACGAACATGTGGCTCACAGAGCCACATGTTCGTGAAAAAGGATGCTCGGTTCCGCCCTGCCGGAGGCGAAACCAGTTTCTCAAGGAGTGACCGCGTAACTCGTGTCATTTACACGAGTTACGCGGTGAAAGTTTGGACCACGAAAGCTGCGAAATGAGCGAAAAACGCGAAACGATCCGTGCTGATGTGCGTTACGCGATCTTGTATTTGCCAGTGGACAGTGCCTCCGGCAAGGTGAAAGAGGACCGTCTTGCTCACAAAAATGTTGCACTTTATGCAACATTTTTGTGAGCAAGACTAAAAGAGTACCATGCTGCCGCAGGCGAATCGGGCCGTTCATCCAGGTGAACACCTGGTTTGAAACCGACCGCGTAACTCGTGTCATTTACGGCAGAACTTTATTCGGGACCGGCCACCGTGCCGGTCGTTACCATCGGTTCTGCACGGCGGGATGGCGCGGAAGCCTGGGTGCTGATCCATATCGAAGTCCAGGGCCAGGAAGAAGCCGTCTTCCCGCAACGGATGTTTGTCTATCACTACCGGCTATTTGACCGCTATAACCGTCCAGTCGTCAGCCTGGCAGTCCTGAGGGACGACCGCGCTACCTGGCGGCCCGAGCACTTTGCGCTGGGGTTGTGGGGCTGTGAAACCCGCTTTACCTTCCCCGTGGTCAAACTGCTGGACTACCGCAGCCGCCGGGCAGAGTTGGAAGTCAGCCGGAATCCATTTGCCACAGTGGTGCCGGCCCACCTCACAGCGCAGGAGACGCGCCAGGATATGTCGGAACGCGCGGGCCAAACTGCACCTGACCCGCCGACTGTATGACCTGGGTTACACCCGGACAGATATCATTAACCTGTTTCACTTTATTGACTGGCTCTTGCGCCTGCCGGACGACCTGGAGCAACAGTTCCGGCAGGAGATGGAACAATGGGAGGAGGAAAAACGGATGCCGTACATTACCAGTGTTGAGCGGATTGGTAGACAGAAGGGATTGGAGCAGGGGCTGGAACAGGGGCGCCGCGAGGAACTGCCGGCCGGAATCGCCCTGGCACTCGACCTCAAGTTTGGCGATGCCGGGTTGATCCTGTTGCCGGAGATCCGGCGCATCAGTGAAGTTACCCGGCTCCAGGCTATCCGCGATCGGATCAAGGCGGCCGGCACGCCGGAGGAGTTGCGGCAGGTGTATGCCACCCCGGACGATCCCGCCTGAGTGCGCTTTGGGGCATTCGGGGTTAAATAAAAATGTCATTGCAATGTGCCATCAAGCCGGCAATCAACAGAAATGGGCGCAACGGTCGCAACGGCGGCATGTTCCCGGTTATCATCTCTGCGTCCTCTGTGTGCGCTGTGGCTATGATAACAAATCGCTATCGGGTTTGAACCTATCCGCGAAGAGTTAGAACAGCGTGCATGAACAACGAACCACGTAACCAGGCCGGGCGCGATAGCATCCAGGCGGACGGCGATGTGACGCAGATCGGCGGGGATCAGGTTACACATAACTACTGTGCCGTCTCCCCGCCGGCAAACGAGCGGGAGCGCCGCAACCGCGCCGTCATGCTCCAGAAGGTTCACGCCTTCTGGATCGCGGGGGGGGTTGGAGAACTCGCTGCGGCAGGCGGTGCTGATTGCGCTGGATATGCGCTACCAGCAGGCGGTCCTGGCCGATCCGCGTAACCTGCATCTGCACCGCTTCGGCGCGCCCGACCAACCGCTGCCGCCGGGCACTTCGATCAGCCGCGTCTTCGATAGCGTGCAGGGGGAGTTGCTGATCCTGGGCGCTCCCGGTGCGGGCAAGACCACCATGCTGCTGGAGTTGACCAGCGATCTGCCGCCGGTTGCGGACGCATCGCCTCGGCGTAAAATCTGGTATGATGGGGGCATAGCTGATACCGAAACATAGTTCCCTGAACACGAGGTTGTATGCACCCACAACCAGATCATGCCGCGCCGGTTGGCCTGCTCCTGATGGAGTATGGCGAGCCCACCAGTCTTGATGAAGTTGCGCCATATCTTACGGGGCACTATGGTGGGCGGACGCCACCGCCGGAAGATATTGCCTACCTGCGCGAGCGCTTTCTGCGCGTCTGGGGCGATACACCGCCGACACCGGCACCGCGCCGGATCGCGGCCGCCCTGGCAACCGCCCTGCGGCAGCGCCACGGGACGCGTTACCGGGTCGCCTTGGGCGCCCGCTATTGGACACCAACGATTACAGCGGCTATGGGTACGCTGGTGGCGGAAGGCGTCCAGACCATCATTGCCCTGCCGCTCTCGCCCCATGCCTCGCAGGTCGGGTTGCGCGACTACCGGCGGGCGCTTGAGCAGGCACGCGAACAGCATCCCCAACTGCACACGCTGACTATGATTGAGCAGTGGCATACCAGTGCCGGTTTTCTGGAAGCCTACACCCGGCAGACGCAGGCGGCCCTGGCAGGGTTTGCGCCGGATGTACCGGCCGATCTGGTTGCCGTCTTCTTTGCCCATAGCGTGCCCGAGAGCAGCCGCAAACCCGAAGATCTCTATCGTGAGCAACTGCGTGCCGGCAGCGCAACCGTCGTTGCACATACGGGCCTGCGCTCCTGGCGACTGGCTTTCCACAGCGCCGAACCGATGGGCCAGTGGGCCGGCCCGGATGTTGTCGCCATCCTGGATGAACTGCATGCGGAAGGCGTGCGCCAGGTGCTGTATGTGCCCATTGGCACAGTTTATGAAAATGTAGAACTGCTTTATGCCATTGATGTCCTGGCCGCACAGCGTGCCGCCGAGTTGGGCATGCAGATCCGGCGCGCCGCTCTGCCAAATGAAGATTCGGCACTGATTGGCGGGTTGGTTGAACTGATTGACGCGACAACCGGTCGGCTGGAAGCAGAATAATGATGAGGAAGGCTGCGATGAAATATACCACGGAAGCGCATAAAAATGGCAACTGGTGGTCAAAGCTGGGCCTGCTTGCCGGTCTGCTGGGGGGGCTGTTCGCCTGGCGGCGGCTGCGCGCCCCTGCCAATGATGGCGGGTTAACCAATGGCCGCCCCCGCACCGCACTGATTACCGGCGCATCGAGCGGTATTGGCGCGACCTTCGCCCGGCACCTGGCTGCTCTGAGGTATGATCTGCTGCTGGTCGCCCGGCGCGAAGAGCGCCTGCGCAGCCTGGCCGATGAACTCAAGGCCGTTCACGCCGTCAATGTCGAGGTGCTGGTTGCCGACCTGGCAAATCCCGCCGATGTGGAGCAACTCGAAAAGCAGATCGCCCGCCTGGATACGCTGGAACTCCTGATCAACAACGCCGGGTTTGGCACAACCGGCCTCTTTGCTGAGGTTGATGTCGCCAGTCATAGTGCCATGATCCAGCTCCATGTGACGACCAGTATGCGCCTCTGCCGCGCTGCGCTCCCCCGAATGCTGGCCCGCCGGCGCGGGGGGATCATTAATGTCTCCTCGGTCACGGCGTTTCTGCGGCTGCCGAATCGTGTCAACTACTGCGCCACCAAAGCCTACCTGACCAGTCTTACCGAAGCCCTCGCCACCGAACTGACCGGGACGGGGGTGCGCGTGCAGGCGCTCTGCCCCAACTTCACCTACACCGAGTTTCACGACACGCCCGAATATACCGGCTTTGAACGCACATCGATCCCGCGTATCTTCTGGAGTTCCACCGATGAAGTTGTGCGCGCGTCCCTTGCGGCACTGCGCCGCAACCGGGTAGTTTGCATTCCCGGCCGGCAGAATCGCCTGCTGGTCGCCGTGTTGCGCTTCCGGGGCCTGACTGCGCCGCTGGTCCGGGCCAGGATGTCCCACAAAACGCGCACTCCCGGCGTGACCGATACGGCATCGTAGGTTTGCCGGGAGCGCTTTTCTTTGTCCCTGTTACTGATCCGGAATACTACGAACTGCGTACTGATTTCTGGAGAAGTAGCGAAATGTGTGTTACACTGGTAATACACGCAAAAAGATATGCAAATCAGAAGTCAGGCTCAGGTAATGTATCCCCTGCCATTCACCCCGATCATATCCACGTCAACGATCTGGATGCCAGGTTGCGCCGAATTATCCTGAACAAGCCGAAGGGAGCAAAAGAACCGTTGACCAGTCGCTATCGCCGCAGACGCCAGTCGCAGCGCGCCGCGCGGATTGCGTGGCCCTGGATCGGCGCGACGGTGATGATTGTACTATTGTTAATCGTTCTCTCGAAATGCGCCACTGGAGCTACTGACCAAACCGCGCTCCAGCCCGTCGTTGCCCTGACCACCCCCGCACCGCATACCAGCGCCACAGGCGAGCAGACACAGCGTGCCGGCGGGCCGACGACCAGCCGTCCCGCCGCGCATGCCGGGAACGCCTCCCCGGTCGCCGCACCCGACACTCCAACTGACGCTGCCACAGAGTGCGACTATTATGCCGGGCCGGATGACCCCGCCTATGTGATGCGCGATGGGTTTATCGACTGGGGTAGCTACTGGGGGCAGGCCAACGCCTATGTGTTGCAGCGCACTGCGCGCTACACTCCTGATGAGCGCATGCTGGCAACGGCGATCTGGTCCGAGCAGAAGACCCTGGCAGAGACGGACGCCGCCGCCGCCGCCCGCCGTAAAGCCATGGTTGCGATTGGCTACATTATTCTCCATCGGCGCGATGTGCAGACGGGCTGGTTTGGCTCAACCAATACCCTGGAGGCGGTGCTGAACGATACCCGCCAGGATATTCAGTTCCAGGGGTACTGGCGCTGGCGCAACCGCGATGCTGTGCATGATTACCTGCTTCACAAAGTGAGCAATGGTCGGGTTGTGCAGGCGGGCATTGGATGGGAGAGTCCCGACCGGGCGCTCTGGTTTGAGGCGCTTGATGTGGCCCGGGGCGTGTTACGCGGTTGCGAACCCGACACGATACCAGATAGCCTCTTTTTTGGGCATGGCCCTATCGTCCGGCAGATGATGGAGCGGCGCGCCCGCGAAGATAGCAGCTTTGAGTATCACGGTATCCCGGACCCGCAGTTGTGGATATCGAATAAGCCGTTCCGCTGGTGATCTGCAACCGATCATCTACTCCTCACTTGCCATAACCCGCCGCAGCCGTGCCACCAGTTCGCTCAACAGGATCGCCGTTGCCCCCCAGACCTTGTAGCCCTCCAACGCAAAGAAGGGTACCCGCACCCGCATCTCACGCAGGGTCCACTCCTCCTCCACGACGGTGGCCGGGTCAAGCAGGCGGCCCAGCGGTACGCTAAAGACAGCATCGACTTCTTGCGGATTGGCCTGTAACGCGGGCGGTTCCGGCGTAAAGCCCACCACCGGGGTCAGCATAAAGTTGCTCGGTGGGATGTAAAACGGCGTCAACCGGCCCAGCACTTCCACGACAGCAAGATCAAGCCCGACCTCCTCGTGGGCCTCACGCAGGGCGGTCATCTCCGGCCCGCTGTCCTCAGGATCAGTGGCACCGCCGGGCAGCGAGACTTCACCGCGATGCAGGGGCAGGCGGCCGCTGCGGGCCGTCAGCGGGAGCCAGAGATCATCCGCCTGCGGGTAGAGCAGCAACAACGCCGCGGCCGGACGCGGCGTAACTGCCGGCTCAGGGGCCAGTGGCCGGGCCGAGGTGCCATCCGGATGGCGCAGCAGCAGCAGTTCATCAAGCGGTACCGGGGCAGTATTGACGAGTGCGCGGCGTACGCGGTTAAGTTGATGCTGCCAGGTCGTCATAATTTTTGATCCGCCTCCATTACCCGCTGTTCACGGGGTAACTCATACACTCCTGCCGCGCGTCGGGGGAAGACATGCTCGGCAACCGGGGCAAAGCGTCGTGCATCATCGAGATAGAGATGCTGACTGATCCGAATGGCCCGCTGCTCGATTTCCACAATATTGAACGAGTTTTTGCCCCGCTCACGGCCCTTGCCCCGACGCGAAGTCGTTGTGCCACACTGACAAATAATCGTCCCCTGGCGCAGATCCGGCCGCACATCGAGCGTATTCCCGATGTAGGAGACATGAATATGCCCACACAGCAGCAGTTCCACGCCACAGCGATCAAACATATCGATGGTCGCATCGGCGTTGACAATGCGGCGGCGGCCCTTACTCCCCGGCGGATCAACCACATGATGATGCAGCACCGCGACTTTGCAGTGCTCCGGAGAGAAATGGGCGAAGGCGCGTTCCATCGCCGTTCGTTGACCGCGATTCAGGCGACCGCCGTCCATGGTCAGACCATGGGCGGTACAGCCGCCAACCACTGCCAGACCGGGGCGGGTAAAGACCGGGGTCAGGTTTTGTGAAATAAAGCGCCGGTAGCGTCCCAGGGGCAGGAAGATCCGCGCCGGCGGATTGTAGAGCGGCACATCGTGGTTGCCGGGCACAATCAGTTGCGGCTGCGGCAGACTCTCCAGATATGCCAGAATGGTATGCCACTGCGAAGTGATCATTGCGCGCTGCACCAGATCCCCAGAGATGACCAGCAGATCGGGCTGCAGCGCGTGGGCCTGGCGTGCTACCTGGTCGGCAATCGAACGATTAAATGGCGGACCGGCGTGCAGGTCGGAAATATGCATTAGTGTATAGCGCACGCGTCTACTCCTCTACCTGCAGTTCGTCCGGCGTTTCGGGATGGGCTCTGGTGCGCGCCAGTTGGACCAGACTACGCCCAATCAGCCAGAATTCACCAACCAGGATGATGAGAAAGCCATATTTCAACCAGACTGCCGGCATTTCCACCAGACATCTCTCCTCTTCAACCGTAAGTACACAGGCGCAGGAACTCCTGGTTCTCCATTGATCGAGATCCGCTGCGATGTCACAAAAGTTACCGGGCACCTGTGTTCTATTTGTTGTGCTTGATCCTCTATTGTTCCCTTGAGGATTGTAGCACGTTGACCAACTCCACGCCAGTGATATGTTTTTCAATCGTACGACTTACGCGGTCGTTTCCAAATCAGGTGTTCATCTGGATGAACGGCCCGATTCGCCGCCGGCAGGGCGGAAGATTCCCGATCTTTATCAGAAAAAATTTGCACTCTGTGCAAATTTTTTCTGATAAAGATAAAAAGCGTCCCATGCTGCCGCAGGCGAAGCCGGCGTTTATTGGGTGAAACATCCGGTTTGTAGATCAAGCGCGTACCTCCTGTTACTGATGGCTCGTGCAGACA
>DAOTUI010000209.1:0-28505 GCA_034437035.1 Chloroflexaceae bacterium | reverse complement strand
GTAGGGACGCGCTTCTGCGCGTCCACAGCCCGTCCCAATGCGGAAAATACTGCACTGGAGCGGCAGCCGCTGCCGGTCCCACTGACCGCATTCCAATGCGATCCGGCGAAAAAGTCTACACTTGAGAGGAGCAGAGGGAGAGGTATGAAGTATCGTCGCCTGGGTCGCACCGGGTTACATGTCTCGGCATTATGCCTGGGAACTATGCAATTTGGTTGGACCGCCGACGAGAGCGCCGCGTTTGCTGTGATGGATGCGTTTGTGGCAGCGGGGGGTACCTTCCTCGATACCGCCGATATCTATTCGGCCTGGGTGGAGGGTAATCCCGGCGGCGTCTCCGAGGAGATGATCGGGCGCTGGATGCAGCAGCGGGGCAATCGGCATGATCTGGTCATTGCCACCAAGGGGCGCGGGCGCATGTGGGCCGGTCCCAATGGCGAGGGGTTGAGCCGCGTGCATCTGATCCGCGCGGTGGACGACAGCCTGCGCCGGCTGCAGACCGACTATATCGATCTCTACCAGACCCACTGGTTTGATGCTGCTACCCCCATCGAGGAGACGTTAGGCACGCTGGATGACCTGATCCGCGCCGGGAAGATCCGCTACATCGGCTGCTCCAATATCCCGGTCTGGCGCTTGATGCAGGCACTCTGGGCCAGTGATCGGTTGCGCCTGGCGCGCTACGACAGTCTGCAGCCGCACTACAACCTGGCCTACCGCGCCGAGTTTGAAACCGAGTTGCAGCAGGTCTGCCTGGAGTATGGCCTGGGGGTGATGCCCTACAGCGCCCTCGCCGGCGGCTTCCTGACCGGCAAGTATCGCCGGGATATGCCCCCACCCGCGAGTGACCGCGCCGCACGTATCCAGCAGCGCTACTGCAACGAGCGGGGTTGGCGCATTATCGCTGCCGTTGATGGAATTGCCCATACCCACAGCGTGCCTATGGCCCAGGTCGCTCTGGCCTGGCTGTTGGCCCGTCCCGGCATGAGCGCGCCGATTATTGGCGCAAATAGTGTGGAACAACTCCAGGATCTGCTGGACGCGACCGAACTTCCGCTGGATGCTGCCGCAATTGCCGCCCTGGATAGTGCCGGCAAGACGAGTGATGAGTGATGAGTAATCTCTGTACGTTTGCGCGGTTGCGCCGCTATGCTCTGTGCATCCTGCTGCTGCTCTTTGTGATCATGCTGCCCTGGGTGTCGGTGTCACCTGTGCCCGCCCGGGTTGCGGCTGCGTCGCCGGTTATTCAGGAAGTGCAGCCGGTGCGCGAGTTCACGCTGGGCACTTCGGCGCAGGGCCGCCCGATTACGGTGATCCAGGTTGGCGATGGCGCGCGCAAACTGGTGGTGGTGGGTGATACCCACGGTGGCGCGGAGGCCAACACCCACTGGCTGACGCTGCAACTGATTGAGCATTTTCGCGCCAACCCGGAGCAGGTACCGCCCGATGTGCGGCTCTATCTGATCCCGACGATCAACCCCGATGGGCTGGCAATCGGGCATCGCTTTGACTCCTGGGGTGTGGATCTGAATCGTAATATGAACACCAACCTGGATGCCTGTCCGGAGAATGACTGGAGCCGTACGGTTTTCGGGGCGTATGGCGTAATCTCCGACACCGGCGGTCCCTATCCCGATTCGCAGGTCGAGACGCGCCTGATCCGCAGCTTCTTGCTGGATGCGTCCGGGGCAATTTTTCTGCATAGCAATGCCGGGTTGGTCTTCCCGCCCTACTGCGAACATCAGCCCTCGTTGGAGATGGCGCAGACCTATGCGGAGGCGGCGAACTATGCCTACACGCGCTACTGGGAAAATTATATGATCACCGGCAGCATGGCCGACTGGGCCGGCAGCCTGGGGATCAGCGCAATCACGCCCGAACTCATTACGGCAACCGACAGCGAGTTTGTGCAGAACCTGGCGGGAGTGCAGGCGGTGTTGGCACAGGCCGAGACGCTGCTGCCGCTGCCCACCGATCAGGTTGTGAATGATCTGCCGGTGCCTGCGCGGATCTGGCGCTACTGGCGCTCCCACGGTGGTGCGCCGGTCCTGGGAGAGCCGCTGGCGCCCGCGCAACCCACACCCGCCGGCCTGGTGCAGACCTTTACCCGTACCCGGCTGGAACTGGACGAGTCACAGGTCGATACGCCCTTTCTGGTGCGTCCCGCCCCACTGGGCACCGAACGCGCCCGCGCGTTCGGCGGCACACTGCCGGGCGCGATCCCCTGCGCTGACGGGTCCGGACCCTGCCCGCTCTCGACGGATATTCTGTTCGGGGCATTTCTGAATTACTGGCAGCGCCACGGCGGGCTGGATGTGTTTGGCTATCCGCTCTCGCATGAGTTTGACATGATCACTGCCGATGGGCAGTGGCGCACGGTGCAATACTACGAGCGGGCAGTTTTTGCCTACTACCCGGAGGATGGCAGCGTGCGCCCCGAACCGCTGGGCTGGTTGCAGATGCATGTGGAGGGCGTGGAGGCCGACTGGATCACGCCCCAGGTGCGGTAGGCCGGCCGGCTACTCGCGTGACCGCTCCATATACTCGCCGGTGCGGGTGTCGATCTTGAGGGCATCGCCCTCGTTGATAAAGCCGGGGACCGAGATAACCGCGCCTGTCTCCAGCGTGGCCGGCTTGCTCACGTCGGTTGCCGTATCCCCTCGCACCGCCGTGACCGTCTCCACCACAGTGAGCGTAACAAAGGTGGGCAACTCCACATTTAGCAGAGTCTCGGTTTCATCATCATAGATAAACTGGACTGTCTCGTTATCCTTGAGGAACTGCGCCTTGTCGCCGACCATATCGGCGGGAATCGGCAGTTGCTCGAACGTCTCATTATCCATAAAGACCAGCGTATCACCGTCGCGGTAGAGGAACTGCATCGGGCGGCTCTCGATCCGCACAATATCGATAGACTCGCCGGAACGCAGGCGCTCCTCAATCACCGAACCATTGGTGAGCCCCTTGAGCTTGACCCGCACAAAGGCGCGGCCCTTGCCCGGGTTGATATGCTGCCACTCCACCACCTGATAAAGATCACCACTATACCGCATAACCATGCCATTACGCATGTCGGATGTTGTACCGGGGGCCATATGTTTTACTCCTTGAACTGTTTATCGCTACAGCGGCATCGCTCCTGCCCGGGCATGCCGCGCGTGCCACGCCGGAAGCGTGCAGCGGTGCCATGCAGCAGTGAGTCTAGCGACGCCGCGCTGTACCGGGTTAACGAATATTGTAAATTCTCTCACTTTTGAGCGGCTTAAGTGTAGCATGAGCGCGGCATCCCTGCAACGTTTTTCGCCGGGTGATCGGGCCGTTTATCCCCAGATCGACAGCCGCTGCCAGAGCCAGCACCACATGATCCGCACATGCCGATCCAGTGCCAGGAGGATTACGCCCAGCACCAGCATTGGCACCCCCGGCCAGAGAGTCGTCGCAACCGTATCGTGGTGAAAGCCGGGTAGGTTGGCAACCAGCCAGATGCAGAGCGACCCGCTGTAGCCGGCCCATCCCGCCCGGATGCCCACCAGCAGTGCCAGCGTGAGCAGTGCCAGCGGCAGACCCGCCGGTTGTGTCGGCATATATCCCATCACCAGAGGCAACCCCAGCAAGGCTACTCCCAGGAACGCCAGCCCTATCGCCAGCCGTCGCCGTCGTCCGATCGGCTGTTCAAAGTGCAGGTGCTGTTGGGGAAAGGTAGACGGCACGGGTGGCAGCAGCGTCTCCAGGTCATCAGGGAAGGGATAGTGGCGTGCGTCATCTGCCAGGCACGCCAGCGCCAGCCCCTCCGCTTCAGCCCGTCGCAGCAGCGCAATGAGATCTGCCAGGTGCTCTGCGTCTTGCGGGTTAGCGGCAATCACCGCATCCAGCCAGGCACGCATCTGCTGCGGGGTGAGTTCGCCGCATGCCGATGGTTCCAGCAGCGATGCGGCTTCCGGCGGCAGCGGGCAGTACTCCCGCGTCAGTATTGTGCAGAGCAGATCATACACCCGCGCGCCCCGCCGGGGATCAACCAGCAGCGCATCGCGTAGCGGCAGTGGTCCCAGCGCGCGCTGCATCCATGCCTGCCCCAGCACCACCAGTTCGGCGTGCTGTTCGGCGGTGAGGGTGCCGGTCTGCCGGCACCCGTTGAGTTCCGTCAGCAACTGTTGGGTTGTCCAGGTCCGCAACCACTCCCGTACCTGCTGCCGGTTGTAGACGACAAGCGTTTGCATCAGTTTGACATAATCATCGCCGCATGGCCGCCAACAGATCCGGCAACCCGTCGAAGACCGCATCCGGCTGGATTGTGCTTTGCTCCAGTTCTTCCCGGCGAGTCACGCCCGTTAGAATGAGGAGACTACGCAGTTCGGCATGCTGCGCCCCGGCGATATCGGTATCCAGCCGATCGCCAACAACCAGCGCCTGCTCCGGCGGGCTGTCCAGCAGTTCCAGCGCCACCCGAAACATCGTCGGCTGCGGCTTGCCAATCACCTCCGGCTCCACGCCGGTGGCAGCCTGGAGCGCCGCCAGCAGCGCGCCCGCGCCGGGAATCAGCCCCTCCTCCGAGGGAAAGGTCTTGTCCGGGTTGGTGGAGATAAAGCGCGCCCCGGCACGGATCGCCAGGCAGCCCCGCTTAAGCTTCTCATAGGTGATATCGAAGTCCGCCCCCTGCACCACCAGTTGCGGCTGTGCTTCTTCCAGGATGAAGTAGTCGTCGTCGAAGAGCGCCCGGTGCAGCCCCTCCATTCCGATAGGATAGACCGTCGTCTCGCGTGGGTAGTGGTTGCGCAGGTAGCGCCCCGTCACCAGCGCCGAGGTTAGCACCCGCTCCGCCGGAACCGCCATGCCCATCTCCGCCAGCTTCTGCTCATAGCGCTGTGGCGTATTTGTGGAGTTATTGGTGATGCAGGCATAGGCAATGCCCGCCCGCTCGCAGAATGCCAGCATATCTCGTGCGCCGGGCAACTGCGTCTTGCCCCGATAGAGTACACCATCCATATCGAACAGCAGTGTGCGGACGGATGCGAAATCAATCATGTTTGATCCTGTCGTTTTTTGAAAACTACGCGACCGTCTGTTCCGGTCATACTTGTGTCAGGTGCGCTGATCCGGGCCGGATTGCCGCTCTCGCCCGCACAAGTATATGCGCACTACGCTACGGATGCAAACGCCGGATCGAGCAGTATCTGCCGCCACCAGTTGAACCGGCGGACCGTAGCGGCGGCTTGTAACCGCCGGGTATCCTTCGCGGCTTTGCGCGAGCCTATTTAAATGACAGGACTTACGCGGTGTGCGTACAAACGGGCCGTTTGCTTCCAATAACGGTGTATTTCGCCTGCGGCAGCATGGTATCCCTTTTATCTTTTTCATAAAAATTTTGCACCGCGTGCAAAATTTTTATGAAAAAGAATGGAATCTTCCGCCCTGCCGGAGGCGAATCGGGCCGGTTGTCCCGGCAGACGCCTGGTTTGGAACCGACTGCGTAAGTCCTGTAAATGATATACTTCCCGCAACGACCGTACTCTTCCCTGGCACCGGCCTACAGCGGAAGCGAACCACGCAACCATGCAAACCGGCGATATCTTCACCGATTACGAACAGGGTATGCAGCGCCTGCTGGATTTCCTGGGTCCGTGCAATCCGTGAGTGGGTGCTGAAGCCGGAGCATCCCGACAACGCCACCAGCCTGAACAACCTGGCGGCGTTGCTGAAGACACAGGGCGACTACACCGGGGCGCGGGCTCTCTACGAACGAGCATCGGCAATTTTTAAAGCTGTGCTGAATATTGCACCTCCGCATACGCAGGTGGTGCGCTGCAACCTGGAACTTCTTCGTGCAGAGATAGGGGACAACTCACTACAAATAACGGACGACGGACGACGGACGATGGACGACGACGGGTTTATGGTATGATGAGTGTTTGTCTATGTTCGTCTGTAGCGAGGCTCTTTTATGTACAACGCAATCCAATCAACATCCGACACCCATCTGCAACATGCCGAACATGCGGAATCGCGTGTTGCCACCCTTCAGCAGTGGCGCAACCAGGCGCTAAATATTATTCTCTATGTGACATTCGGGCTAAGTATTATCACGTTTCCTCCCAGTATCTGGAGTGTTCTGATGCTGGGGCAGATCAACCTGGCGCTGTTCTACGGCGTTGTGCTGGTGATCATCGGGGTGGCGGCTTTTGTTCATAAAATTCCGTTCAAACTTCGCGCCGCCGTGTTTTTAGCCATCCCCTTTCTGCTGGCAGTGGTTGAACTGCTCTCGTTTGGCTATTCGCGTGATGCCGGTCTGCTCCTGTTTACCTGCATCATCCTGAGTGCCCTGCTGGTTGGCGCGCGTTGGAGCGGTGTCCTGCTGGTAGCCGGCCTGCTTTTGCTGGCCGGGATAGCCTGGCTCTCGGCGACTGCGCGGCTGAACTTTGTGCGCGATCCGGGCCTCTCCTTTGTCAGTCCTATCGCGCTGATCAGTTCGTGGACCATCTTTATGATGTTAAGCCTGGTCGTAATTGCAGCGCTCATATCGCTGATTAACCGACTGAATCAGAGCCTCCAGATGGCCGAACAGTCCGCTCATGTAGCCCGGCAAGCCCGGGCGCAGGCCGAAGCGCAGGCCGGTATGCTGGCGCAGCAGTCGGCCACGCTGATCGATACCGAGCAGCAGTTGCGCGACCTGGTTGCCACCCTGGAGACGCCCACCATTCTGCTGGCAAACGGGGTGCTGCTGGCCCCTATCGTCGGAGTTATTGACAGCCGTCGGGCGCAGGCGCTGACCGAGCGCCTGTTGACCGATGCTCAGTACCAGCAGGCCGACACGGTCATACTCGACCTGGCCGGGGTTGCGCTGGTTGATACTCAGGTGGCGCAGGCGCTGATGCAGACGACGCAGGCACTGCGCTTGCTGGGGTGCGGCGTGGTTATCACCGGCATTAGCGCCGAGATCGCCACGACCCTGACCCGGCTCGATCTTGACCTGCGTGGCATCCGGATTGTCCAGTCGCCTCAGGAGGTACTGGCGCGCATGCAGTGATGTTGAGGGTGGGTTGACCGGGCGCGGCAGGCTGCGCGCTTATCTTACTACGAACTACGAACTACGGACTACAGACGACGTGATACATGCCTAATGCGTCAGCGGTGTCATAGAGATCTTGCCGTCGGCAAAGGTGACACTGTACCAGAGCAGAATATTCGGGATCGCAATCGCCAGCACCAGGGCCCAGGCCACCGGGCGACCCCAGCGCCCGCGCGCGGCCAGGTAGCCGGGCACCATGGCAATCGCCACCGACGCCAGCGGTAGTGAGTAGTAGAAGTAGCGCACCTGCAGTGCCGTTGTCAGATCCACCAGGAAGAAGAGCAGCGTCGTCAGCACCCAGGCCAGCGGCACCAGCAGTCGCTCCAGATCCGGCCGCGCCCGGACGATCAGCGCCAGTCCCAGCGGCAGCAGCAGCAACCCGGCGACGCTGTAGGCCAGGCGCAACCCCTTCCAGAGTAGCGGCGTGTTCCCCCGCAGTTGAAAGTTGGTCTGCCCACGCTCCTGCGCAACCTGGGCCAGATGCGTCACGGTCGTCTCAAAAATATGGATGTAGAGCAGAGCAAACGCCAGCAGCAGACTCGTGCCGAAGAGTCCGACGCCCCACCAGAAGCCCCGGTGCCGCTGCCCGGTGAGGAACATCAGCCCCAGGAGCGCGCCGATCCAGGTGACACCCAGGATGGCAACGCCGATATGCGAGAGCACCGCGATCAGGAGCAGTGTCAGGGCCAGCGCCCAGGTGCGCGGACGCGCCAGGCCATTCGGGGCCAGTAGCAGTAGCGCCAGCGGCGCGGTAAACCACTGCCCAAAGATCTGCGCCGAAAAGCCGTAGGTCATCGCTCCGAAGACGGCAATATTGCCGGCGTAGAGGAGCATCGCCAGGCGGGCTGTATCGCGGTTGCCGCCCAGCCGCCAGGCCAGCATCGCCACCATAAACGCGGTTGAACCATCCAGCAGTGCCAGTGAGCCCTGCATCAGCGCGCCATAGTCGTCGGTCAGGGTCAGACCGGGCATCATTGCCAGGTAGGGACCGGGCGGGTAGATCGTGTCGCCATCGGCAAACTCCCCCGACCAGGCAATGATCACCAGGTTGCCCCGGATCGTCATCAAAAGCCGGTTGATATTCCGCCCCAGATCCTGCGCACCAAAGGTGGGGTAAAACACCCCGACAAAGCGCAGCATACAGACCAGCAGCATAATCGCCCAGAGCAGCCGTACCTCGCGGATACCGCCCATCCAGGCCAGATGGCGCTCGGCGACGGGTAGCAGCACCCAGGTCAGCAGCGCCAGCACGCCGCCGATGATCGCCAGCCGCTGCAGGTACAGGGAGGCCAGCAGCAGCATCCCACCGAGGATTGCCGCCAGCACTACAACCAGCAGCCCGGCCAGCAGTGCCTGTATCCGCCGGCGCCAGCCTAGCCGAATAGCGATCAACTGCGCCGCCAGGATTACGCCAAGTTGGGAGAGGTAGTGCATAGCGGTGGGCCATGGCGGGCCGGTGGCGGGAACAGTCAGGGCAAAGCTGTCGATCTTGATGCCCAGGTTGCGCGGATCAATGTTCGTGTTGAAGGTGGGGCTTGCCAGGCCAATCTCCAGATCGCCTGAAGCCTCTGGTGGCAGCAAAAACGTGTAGTGGCGCGCATCGCTCCGGACGGTAAGCTCTGCCCAGGGTTGCCCATTGAAGGTGAGTTGCAGTTCCCCTGGCTCTGGACGCCCACCCAGGTCCAGGGTCAACAGCGCATGCGGACCCACATCAACCTGCGTCAGCCAGAGCGTGCTATTGGCCCGGGTCCAGCGATAGGTTTCGCCGGCTTCTTCCTCCTGCTTATGCGCATCTCTGAGAAAGAGAAAATCGCGGTAGTTGCCAATATCGACGGCGTAGGTGCCGGGATGGAACCAGAGTGCGGTGATATCGGCGGCGAGTAGCAGGATGCCGGCGACGACAAAAATAAACAGGCTGCGCAGCCATTCTTCCTGGCTGAGCGCTAGTGCCCGGCTGCGTGTTTGGGTTGTGCCGGTAGCGGCGGTCTGTGCCGCCGGGCCGCCCCAACGGCGGCGGGATTGTGCATCAGTTGTTGCCATAATGGTATGCTGTGACCGGGCGCAAACAGCGCATGCGTGCGTCTGTGCCCGCTCATTCTTATCCTCTACAAACCAGACTTGTCCGGGGATATAGTGCGGCGCATTATAAAGGATATTGCGAGGAATTGCCAGAGTCGCGGCAATCGTTATAGGTGATTTCCCCTACGTCATTCTGTATAGTCCCTATCGACCGATCTGTGTAGCGGGTGCTGTAGCATGTGTCGGATTGTGTTGACATTTAAAGCAATGTATGGTGTAATAGCGCAATTCCCGGATACCGTCACTGCCAACATAACACCTTTGATCCCATAAGCGCCACCAGGTGGCCGCGCTTGCCGGCCGTGGTACGCCCGTTTGTCCTTCCAGTTTGTGTCGTAGTGTATCTGTATGAGCAGTATCCCCCCGTCATTGCAATGGATGCAGCGCCGCCTCAATGCCCTGCAGAAGCGGCATCTCTATCGCCGGATCAGCCCCGTCGCGGGTGGCACCGAGCCCTGGCTGGAGTCCGACGGCCGGCGGATGCTCAACCTGAGTTCCAATAACTACCTGGGACTGGCAACCCACCCCGAAGTGACGGCGGCGGCGGCGGCCGCGGCCACGCACGGTGGCGGTGCCGGGGCCTCGCGCCTGATTGCCGGTACGTTCGACCTGCACCAGACATTGGAGGCCCGTCTGGCCCGCTTCAAGGGGACCGACGGTGCGCTGCTCTTTACCAGCGGCTATACGGCCAATATCGGTGCAATCGCGGCACTGGTCGGGCCGGGGGATCTGGTGCTGGGTGATGAGTTAAACCACGCCAGCCTGATCGATGGCTGCCGCCTGAGCCGCGCCGAATTTCAGATCTACGCCCATTGCGATGTGGCTGCCCTGGAAGCAGAACTGGCGCGCGCAGCGCAGGCCGGTCAACGGGGGCAGCGGCTGGTGGTCACCGATACCGTGTTCAGTATGGATGGTGATGTCGCACCACTGACGGAGATTGCCGACCTCTGCCGGCGATACGACGCGATGTTGTTTGTTGATGAAGCGCACGACACCGGCTGCCTGGGACCGGGTGGCCGGGGATTGATGGCCCACCTGGGGCTCAAGCAGGCCGCAACCGTCACGGTCAGCACATGTAGCAAGGCGCTGGGCAGCTTTGGCGCGTTTGTGACGGCCGACAACCTGGTGATCGAATATCTTGTGAATGTCGCACGCAGCTTTATCTTCACCACCGCGCTGCCGCCGGCTGTTGTGGCCGCTTCGCTTGCCGCGCTGGATGTGCTGGAGCGTGAGCCGCAACGGGTCGCACATTTGCAGGAATTGGGTGACTTCTTCCGCCGTGGCCTGCAAGCGCTGGGCTTCGATACCCTTGCCTCACAAACCCACATTGTGCCGGTGCTGGTGCGTGACTCGGCGAAGGCGCTGGAGATGGCGGCCGCACTGCGGGCGGAAGGCGTCTTCGCGGTGGCGATCCGCCCGCCGACCGTGCCGCTGGGTGCAGCACGGGTGCGTACCAGTGTGATGGCCTCCCACACGCAGGACGATCTGGCGTATGCGCTGGAGGCGTTTGGCCGGGTTGGGCAGCGGCTCGGACTGGTGGCGTAGCATGACGCTTCAATTAATGGAAGACGTGGTTATGAAAGGAGCAGCATGAGCCAGACGCGACCTGATACTGCCATGTTCAAAGATAAGCTGGAACAGGACGATAAACGCTACCTCTGGCATCCCTTCACCCAGCAGCAAGACTGGCAGGTCGAACCACAGGTTATCATCGAGCGGGCCGAAGGGAATTACCTGATAGATGTCGAGGGTAAGCGCTACCTGGATGGCGTCTCGTCGCTATGGGTGAATGTGCATGGGCATACCCGCCCGGAGATCAATCAGGCGATCATTGATCAGCTTCAGAAAGTCGCCCACTCCACCTTTCTCGGATTGACGCACCCACCGGGGATTACCCTGGCACGGCGGCTGGTTGAGATTGCACCCGGGCAACTCAGCCGGGTCTTCTACTCGGACACAGGCGCAGCGGCAGTGGAGATTGCCCTGAAAATGGCCTATCAGTACTGGCAGCAGTGCGATCTGCCTCAGCCCAAGAAAACCAGGTTTTTCTCCCTGCGCAATGATTATCATGGCGACACCGTGGGCGCAATGAGCGTGGGCGGTATCGATCTCTTCTTCCAGGTCTATCATCCGCTCTTTTTTCCAACCTACAAAGCCATCCACGATCTGGCCGAAGTCGAACGGGTCATTGCTGCCCACGCCGACGAACTGGCGGCTGTGGTGATGGAGCCGCTGGTTCAGGGGGCGGCGGGCATGGTTGTCTATCCACCCGGCTTCACCCGCGCCGTCTGGGAGATTGCGCGGCGGCATAATGTGCTGTTTATTGTGGACGAGGTCGCCACCGGCTTTGGCCGGACGGGCAAGATGTTCGCCTGTGAGCATGAGGATATCGCGCCCGACCTGATGGCGTTGGGCAAAGGCATCAGCGGGGGCTATCTGCCGCTGGCGGCGACGCTGGCAACCGAGGAGATCTATCGGGCCTTCCTGGGGACCGTCGATCAATTCCGCACCTTTTATCATGGGCATACCTACACCGGCAATCCAGTGGTGTGCGCGGCGGCGCTCGCCAGCCTGGATCTGTTCGCGCAGGAACAGACGCTTGCGCGGCTCCAGCCCAAAATTGACCAGTTGGCACAGGGTTTGGAGCGCTTCCGACAGTTGCCGATTGTCGGGGATGTGCGGCGCTGTGGTTTTATGGTCGGGATCGAGTTGACACAGGACCGCGCAACTGGAACACCCTTCCCAATCACCACGAAGGCGGCCGGGCGGGTGATCAAGGAGGCGCGGCGGCGGGGCGTGCTTGTCCGCCCGCTGTCGGATGTGGTAATCCTGATGCCGCCGCTGTCGATTACTGCCGACGAGTTGACGTTTCTACTCGAGGTTGTGTACGACGCGATTGATACGGTTGGACAAGAGTTGTTGTCGGTTGAGTAGTACTACAACGAGGATGTGCTAAAACCATGCATGCTGAAGCCACAGAGGACGCTCATCCGTCTATCCGATAGTGGTTATCTCTGCGCCCTCTGCGTCTCTGCGTTGAGAAAGAAATCTCGTTGTAGTAGTAGGAACACCAGGAGTGCCAATGAGCCAGGGACTCTTTATTACCGGCACAGATACCGAGGTTGGCAAGACGGTTGTCACCGCCGCCCTTGCAGCAGTGCTGGCCGGGCGGGGGTTGCGGGTCGGCGTGATGAAGCCCGCAGAGAGTGGCTGCCCGGTCCAGGACGGCCAGTTAGTTCCGCCGGATGCCATGTTTCTGCGGGAAGCGGCTGCCTGCAGCGCGCCGCTGGAACTGGTGAACCCGTATCGCTTCGCCCCACCCGTGACACCCGCGCTGGCCGCAGAGCTTGCCGGCGTTGCCATCGAGATTGACCATATTCGGAGCTGCTACGCGCAACTGGCCGCTACCCATGACATTGTGCTGGTGGAGGGAGCCGGTGGACTGCTGGCACCATTGACGGCGGAGTGGAGCATGCACGATCTGGCAACGGCGCTCCAGCTTCCCGTCGTTATTGTGGCCCGCAACATCCTGGGCGTGATTAATCATACCGCACTCACCGTTACCGTTGCGCGCCAGACAGTGCCGGTCATCGGGATCATTCTGAACGACCAGAGCCCAAATGTGCATCCGGCAGAGCAGAGCAATGCCGACTCCCTGCGGCGCTGGGGGCGCGCGCCACTGCTGGGCCGGTTTCCCTACACGCCCACCCTGGAACGGAACGCGCTCCAATCGCTGGGGAATAATCTGGACATCGACGCACTCCTGCACGCCCTGGGAGCGCCGAGTAGCTGAAGCTGAGGAGCAAGCATGCCTGGCGGAGTTGATTCCACCCGGCGCGTAGTAGTCACTGGCCTGGGAGCCGTGACACCGTTGGGCAACAGCGTCGCGTCGTTCTGGGCCAATCTGTGTGCCGGGCGTAGCGGCGTTGGTCGCATCAGCCTGTTCGATGCGGCGGCCTTCCGCACCCGGATCGCCGCCGAGGTGCGTGATCTGGAACTGCCTCCGAACATTAGCGCGAAACAGGTGCGCCGAATGGATCGCTTTGCGCTGTTTGCACTGGTGGCGGCGCTGGAGGCGTGGCAGCATGCAGGTCTCTCGTCCATCGCGGTTGATCCCTACGAAGTGGGGGTGCTGATCGGCTCGAGCCACGGTGGTGAACATGCGCTCATGGCTGAGATCGACACCATCATGCATGGCGATCTCCGGCGGGTCAGCCCGCGCTTGATCCCGCGTTTGTTGAGCAACATGGCGGCGGTGCAGGTGGGCATCCACCTGGGGCTACGTGGTCCCAGCTTTACGCTGGGGTCAGCCTGCGCCACCGGCGCGCATTCCATCGGCGAGGCGGCGGAGATTATTCGCCGGGGCGATGCGACGCTGATGCTCTGTGGCGGTGCGGAGGCCTGTATTACCCCGCTGACGCTGGCAGGTGATCAGGCCGCCGGTGCGCTCTCATGCCACAACGCGGCCCCTGAGCAGGCCAGTCGCCCATTTGATGCGAACCGCGACGGATTTGTGCTGGGGGAAGGCGCAGGCGTGCTGGTGCTCGAGGCGTATGAACACGCGCGGCAGCGCGGTGCGCCCATCTATGCCGAACTTGGCGCGTATGCCACCACGGCCGATGCACTGCACGAGACCCACCCGGATGCGACCGGCACCCACGCGGCGCGGGCCATAACGCGCGCGCTTGGCAAAGCTAATCTTGCCCCCCAGAATATCGACGCAGTCTTCGCGCATGCCACCTCAACGCGGGTTGGCGACCGCGCGGAAGTTCAGGCGCTGATCCAGGCGCTTGGCGATGCCGCACAACACCTGCCAGTCACCGCCATCAAGTCGGCAATGGGTCATCCGCTGGCGGCGGCGGGGGCGCTCCAGGCCGTGGCTGTGATCCAGGCGCTCCAGACCCGGATGCTGCCGCCGATTATTAATCTGGAGCAGCCCGACCCGGAATGCCGGCTTACCTTTGTGGTCAACGCGGCGCAGCCAACGCCGTTAACGCATATTCTCTCAAACTCGTTTGGCTTCGGTGGGCACAATGTCGCCCTCATCTTCAGCCGGGCCGGGTGATATGCGGCTGCTTGTATTGATTTTGACAACCGGTTCCTGCTGATGCCCTATTCGCATGCAGCGACCGTCGGCTCCGGCGTCACCGGCAACTGCTCGCGCACCACCTCGAGGAAGGCCCGCAGTGCCGGGGAGAGCCACCGATCTTTGTGCCGGATCATCTGGAGCTGCATCGTCATGTCCGCCTCGGCCCAGTTCAGCGCGGCAATGCGCCCCTGTTCCAGTTCCCGGTCCACCACGTAGGCAGGCAACACCCCCAACCCCATCCCGGCCATCACACACTGCTTGATCGCCTCAACATTGCTAAACTCCAGCGTTGTCGCCGGATGGATCCCGGCACGCATCAGGGTTTGCTCAAAGGCGATCCGGTACGAGCAGTTGGTTTCGGTCAGCACGACCGGCTCGCCATCCATATCGGCGGCGGTAATGCGGGGCACGCCTGTCAGTGAATGCTCGGGCGGAGCAACCAGCAGGATGGGTTCCGCACTCAGCGCCTCAACCCACAGGTGTACCGCGCGGAGCGGTTTGTCGAGTATCAAGGCCACATCTACCTGGCCGCTGCTGACCATGCGGGGAGCGTCGATACAGGCCATCGGCTGAAAGAGCAGGCGTACTCGTGGACAACGCAGGTGATACTCGCGCAAGATTCCCGGCAGCCGGTAGATACAGACCGACTCCGGAGCGCTTAACCGCAGCGTGCCGGTAGGCTCCTCGTCGCCGGCAACCGCATGCTGCGCTTCTTCCGCCAGCGCGAGGATCTTCTCCGCATACTCCAACAGCCGCTGCCCGGCCGCAGTGAGGATGACCCGCTTGCCGAGCCGGTCAAAGAGTTGCACGCCCAGTTCCGCCTCCAGCGCCTGGATCTGCGCAGTCACCGTGGACTGAACATAATTCAGGGTGGCAGCAGTCTGGGTAAAACTCAGCGTGGTAGCAAGTGTGCGAAAGGTGGTGAGCTGGCGCATATCCATAGCCTGCGCTCCTATCAATTCATTCGATGCATCGCATCAAAACCATTCGTTTGAAATGATACCACCCGACCCCTATAATGGCAAGTAGTTATCGGTTTCATTCCTTACAAAACTTACATCGCAGGCCAGGTACCTTTCAAGATCCACAAGTTACGCGGTCCCTCCCCTGAAAGGGGATATCGCCTCCGGCCGGGCGGAACATGAGTCTGGTTTGGCAGCGCACCGTGTAAGTTTTGTACATTAACAGGAGTTACGCGGTTGATCTACAAACCGGATGTTTCACCCAATGAAAGCCGGCTTCGCCTGCGGCAGCATGGTACTCTTTTTATCTTTATCATAAAAAATTTGCACAGAGTGCAAATTTTTTATGATAAAGATCTGGAATCTTCCGCCCTGCCGGAGGCGCATCGGGCCGTTCATCCAGATGAACACCTGATTTGGAACCGACCGCGTAACTCCTGTACATTGAGCACAAGAAACGGATAGTTTCAGGTGCCGGCATAGCCTACGATGGATTCATACTCCTGGCGGGAGAATGTCCCATTGCTGCGTCGATACATTGTCCGTAGCTACCGGGCTGCACGACCCGTAAACTAAATCCATACATTCATATCTGTCCGGTTGCCGGTTAATAGCTCAGAGTTATGAAAATATCCAGGATTGGAGGAACAGAGTCATGCTCACCATTCTTGTTCTGCTCGGCTTGCTGGTGTTGTTGAATATCGCGGCCTGGTTTGGCGCGGTTGACAGTAGTGACGGGATCAATAGTCCGGAGTGGGAACGCCGCCGCGCCTGGTTGTCAGCGGCGCAGGCAGAACAACGCGAAACTATCTGCCGGGTAGCGCCGGATGGCGTGCAACAACCCGCCGTACATACGCTGCCAATACTCGATCAGATACGTTCATATCGCTGTGAGGAGGGCTAGATCAATGCAGACCTGGCATGCGGATGGGTTGTCCGATCGGTTTGTGACACTGCTGTATGTGGGTGATAGCGCCCAGGGCGATCAGTTGCAGACCAGTGCAACCAGCCGCGGCTGGAACTTACTGCGGCCCACCGAGCTAATGGAAGCCCTGGCGCTGTATGTCTTCTGCTTTCCCGATCTGGTGGTGCTCGATGCAACGGTGGATTGTGACCTGGCCGAAGCGGTCTTCTTTCACCTGCGTTCGGTCGATGCCCCGGCACTACTGGTGCTGACCGAGGCGACCACGCCGGGACCGTGGGATGGCCTGCCGTCGCCGGCGGTGACGGTCATTCCGCCGACTGCGCACCCGGATGTGTTGCTTGATCTGGTTGCCAATCGGGTTGAACCGGTTGCTTGAACAGAACATACGCTCTGGAGGAGGGTGATGTATAACCAAAATGATATCTGGTCTGAGCATAGAATCGCGCTGGAACGGTATAACAAGATTGTTGCGGAGTGCGAACGGGAAAACGTGATTCGCCTGATACGTCAACAGCAGCCCCGCCGCCCATGGTACGGTCGTCTGCTGTCCCGACTTGGACACTGGCTGGTGCGCTGGGGGCAGGCACTGCAGGCACGCTATGGCTATGAACCGTCAGGATGCGCCGGCACGCCGGAAGGCTCATGCTGAAAAGGAGCAATGGAGGTCACATGATGATTGTCTGGCTGGTTCTGGCTGGGCTGTTAGGGTTGATCGGAGCGGTTGCCTGGTATCTGGACGCTAATTCGGCGGATATGCCGGTCACGCCGGCGGACCCCTGGCAGCAGGCGCGGGCAACCTACGCGCAGCACTGCACAATTCTCTCCTGGAGCAGTCAGGTATTTCAGCGGAACGAACCGTTGGTGCAGAAAGGATCAACCACTCTGTCTACCGGAACTGTGGATCGAGCGACCCGGCAGGTCAACTCTATCGCTACGCGGGTAAGCCGCAGCAACGGCCTGCACGGTCAGCGGCAGGCGAATTGGGCTGTTCATCCAGATGAACACCAGAGCTTATGCACAATAAGCACGAAACCGCATCAGAATGCGCTAAACACCACCAGGTAAGGTTGTCTTTTTAGCCCATTGGGAAGCCACATCCGCTTATTGTGCATAGACTCTACCTGATGTGGAACCGACCGCGTAACTCGTTTTATTTGACACGAGTTACGCGGTGTGCGTACAAATCAGACATATACTCCCACAACGGCAGTCTTCGCCTGCGGCAGCATGGTACTGTTTTATCTTTTTCACGAAAATTTGGCTCACAGAGCCAAATTTTCGTGAAAAAGGATGAGTTCTTCCGCCCCACCGGAGGCGATATCCACTGTCAAACACAGAATCACGTAACGCATATCAGCACTGGTCGTTTCGCGTTTTTCGCTCATTTCGCAACGTTCGTGATCCAAACCCTCACCGCGTAACTCCTGTTATGTGACACAAGTTACGCGGTTGACATGCAAACCGGACATTTCATCAGATGAAAGCCGGATTCGCCTGCGGCAGCATGGTGCTTTTTTTCTTTTTCACAAAAAATGTTGCACTTTGTGCAACATTTTTTGTGAAAAAGCATGGAATCTTCCGCCCTGCCGGAGGCGAAATATGTTTTCGGGTCAGTGACCGTGTAACGCGTGTTATGTGAAAGGTATCCGGGCATGGCCCGGCACACTTCCCAGTACCACCCATACCAGGAGGCTAACCTCAACCAGGACCTTTGGGGTATGGTCGGTATGCGGCTTACCTGTTATACCTGTCAGTTGGGACAGCATACAAATTCATCGTTCATTCAGCCAATTGACGTACGGTACACTGGGATGTTATGCCCACAACGACATGTTCACTCGATCATCGTACTATAGGAGAATACGACACAATGGTATACCGGACACGTCTGATCACCGTTCTGCATCTCCTGACGGTGATGCTATTCATCGCGGCGTTCGTCGGTCCGCGACCGGCACCGGTACGTGCGGCAGATTTTAACTATGCGGAAGCCTTACAAAAATCGCTCTACTTTTATGAAGCACAGCGATCGGGGCCGCTTCCCGCTACCAACCGGGTGGTGTGGCGCGGTGACTCGGCCCTCACTGATGGCGCTGATGTCGGTGTTGACCTGACGGGCGGTTGGTATGACGCGGGCGACCATGTCAAGTTTGGCCTGCCTATGGCGGCTTCAACTACTTTACTGGCCTGGGGCATACTCGAATACCGTGATGCCTACGCCAACAGCGGCCAACTGGACTACGCCCTGGAGAATATTCGCTGGACGACCGACTACTTTCTCAAAGCGCATACCGCGCCCAACGAGTTGTACGGCCAGGTGGGGAATGGCAGTGCCGACCATGCCTGGTGGGGCCCCGCCGAGGTGATGCCGATGAGTCGCCCATCCTACAAGATCGATGCCTCCTGTCCCGGCTCCGATCTGGCGGGCGAAACGGCCGCAGCCCTGGCGGCCGCCGCAATGGTCTTTGAACCGACCGATGCAGCCTATGCGCAGACGCTGCTCACGCATGCCCGGCAGCTTTACGACTTTGCCGATACATACCGAGGCAAGTATAGCGACTGCATCACCGATGCCCAGGCCTACTACAACTCCTGGAGCGGCTACACCGATGAACTGATCTGGAGTGCGCTCTGGCTCTACCAGGCAACCGGCGATGCCGACTACCTGGCACAGGCAGAAACCGCCTATGCCGACCTGGAAAAGGATTATCGCTGGACCCACGCCTGGGATGATAAATCCTATGGCAGTTATGTGTTGCTGGCGCAACTGACCGACAAGGATCAATATGTAGAGGATGTGGAGAACTGGCTGGACTACTGGACCGTCGGCTACAACGGGGAGCAGATCCGCTACACGTCGGGCGGGTTGGCCTGGCTCGACCAGTGGGGCGCGCTGCGCTATGCCGCCAACACCGCGCTGCTGGCCTTCATCTACAGCGATGATCTTGCCGATGCGACAAAGCAGGCGCGCTACTACGATTTCGCCGTCGCGCAAATACGCTATATGTTAGGGGATAACCCGCGTAACAGCAGTTATGTCATCGGCTTTGGGAATAACCCGCCGACGGAGCCGCATCATCGCACCTCGCATGGCTCCTGGGCCGATGATATGAACACCCCGCCTGACCAGCGGCACACGCTCTATGGCGCGCTGGTTGGCGGACCGGACAGCAACGATGCCTATACCGATGAGCGCAACGACTATGTGCAGAACGAAGTCGCCACCGATTACAACGCCGGTTTTACCGGCGCGCTGGCGCGGATGTACCAGGACTTTGGCGGTACACCGCCGGCAGATTTTCCCCCTGCGCCAACCCCGGGTGAAGAGTTCTCGGTTGAGGCGACGGTGGTTGATGCCGGGGATAGCTATACAGTCGTGCGCGCACTGGTGCTCAACCAGTCCGGCTGGCCGGCGCGCGCCAGCGATGATCTGGCGTTCCGCTACTTCTTTACGCTGGAGCCGGGTGTCACCCCGAATATGCTTACGGTTACGGCGGACCAGAATGATTGTACATCCGTCTCCACGCCGCAGCAGTCCGCCGGCGATACCTATTTTGTTGAGGTAAGCTGTGCCGGCGTCAACATCTACCCCGGTGGCCGGTCCGTCTATCAGAAAGAGGTGCAGATGCGCCTCAGCAGCGTGGCGGCATGGGACAGCAGCAACGACTGGTCCTTCCAGGACATCGCTGCCGGCTCCGGGGCTGCGCCGGTTGAAGCCGACAATATCCCGCTCTATGATGATGGCGTGAAGGTCTGGGGCGAGGAACCGGATGGCACCATCTTCGAGCCGGTTGCCACGACTACCCCCGCCCCGCCGACCGCTACCGCCGAAGTGACGCCGTCACCCGCCGCGCCGCCGGCAACCGCCACCGCAACGCCTGTGCCCGACCCGTCGAACGCGGAACCAGGCGGAAGTCCGGTTCCGCAGCGGCCCACGCCGGCACCGGCACTACCGGATCAGCCGAGCGGACCGGGCGGCGGAAATCTGGTTGTCCAGTATCGGGTAGGTGAGGCCAATCCCACCGACAACCAGATCAAACCGTTGTTCCAGATTGTCAACAACGGTAGCAGCAGCGTACCATTGAGCGAACTTACGCTGCGCTACTGGTACACACGCGACAGCAACCGCCCGCAAAACTTCTTCTGTGACTGGGCGCAACTGGACTGTGCAAACATAACCGGCAACTTTGTCGAACTCTCCAACCCGGTCGATAGCGCGGACACCTACCTGGAGGTGAGCTTTGGCGCAGGTGCAGGCAGTCTGGGCGCGGGCGCCAACAGCGGCGAGATCCAACTGCGGCTGGCGCAGGACGACTGGAGCAACTATGACGAGCGCAACGACTACTCCGCCGACCTGTCGAAGCTCGCCTTTGCGGACTGGTCACGGGTTACGCTCTACCGCAATGGTGCGTTGATCTGGGGCGCGGAGCCGGACGGGGTGAATGTACCGGCACCGGCTGCCGACCCGGCGACCGCCGCAACCAGCCCACCGGCCGCGTCCGGTACAGGCGACGCGGCTGCCTGTCTGGTCAACTACGCCGTTACTGACGAGTGGCCTGGTGGCTTCAACGCTACAGTGACGATTACCAACCAGAGCGGGGCCGCGCTGAACGGCTGGCAACTTGCCTGGACCTTCCCGGCGGATCAGCGGATTATTAATCTCTGGAATGGTCAGGTGACGCAGACAGGGGCCGACGTAGTTGTCACCGATGCGGGCTGGAACGCGCAGGTACCTGCCGGCGGCACGGTCGAGTTTGGCTTCCAGGCCATCTTCGGCGACACCAACAGCCCACCGACCGAGTTCACCCTGGACGGGGTGCCGTGTAACTGAGGTAGTGACGCGGTGAAGGGGTGAAATTGAAGCGGCACACGCGCCTTGATTGCGCGCGTGCCGCTCTGTTTTGTTTTAATAACACGAGTTACGCGGTTGCTCACCCAAAAGGAAATTTCGCCTCCGGCAGGGCGGAAGATTTCATGCTTTTTCACAAAGAATTTGCACTATGTGCAAATTCTTTGTGAAAAAGCTCTACAAAGTACCATGTAAGTCGTGTTATTAACACGACTTACGCGGTCACTGACCCGGAAGGTATGTCAGCCTCCGGATGGGCGGAAGAGACCAGACCTTTTTCACAAAAAAATTCACGTTGTGAATTTTTTGTGAAAAAGAAAAAAGCGTACCACGCTGCCGCAGGCGAATCCGGCCATCACCGTGCTCAAACGCCCAGCTTGCAGACCCACCGCGTAACGCGTGTTAATAAATATTGAGCCTCTGCTTGTAGCTACTGGTTCGAAGCTATCGTATCGGCTACCTTCCTGCCGTTATACTAATTTGCCATCAAAACAGCAATCTACCGTACCATGGGCAATGGGCGTAGGGGCGGCACCGTTCCCGTTTAGCATCTCTGTGTCCTCTGTGTTCTCTGTGGTTATGAAAACAAATCAATATTAGGTAGTGCTGGTCATGAATTCAGTGATAACGGGTAGCAACGCCGTGGCTTGCTCCTCCTGGACGAAGTGACCGGTCTGCGCATAGGTCACCGTTTGCACCTGCTGGAAAACCTGGGTCCAGCGTTCCAGGTAGGCTGGTCCGAAGACCGGATCCTGCATCCCCCACAACAGTAGCGCGGGTATATCGCGTAGTGCCCCATGCTGTGCCCACAACGTGCCGTACCAATCGCGCGATTGCAAAAGTTCGCGTGCATAGATCCATACCGCCCGGCGTGCTACCGGATCACGCAGCGGGTACCGATACTGGTTATGAATTGCCCGCGTCAGCCTGGACCGATCACCGTAGGCCAGTGGTACGATGACATTGACTTCAAAGTTTAAGCGCAAACATAACAGACGGCCCAGGGGACTGCTCAAGAACTGCCCGATGACGACCTTCTGAAAATCGCTCTGTAACGGCCAGAGCCAGGTATTGAACAGCACCAGGCGGCGAATGTTCTCCGGCTGTTCAATCGCATACGATAGGCCAATCGGGCCACCGAAGTCATGCACCATCAGCGTTACGTCATGCAGATCAAGCGCCGCGATGAACGCACGCAGATTACGTGCCTGATCCACCGGGCGGTAACTGTACTCGGCGGGCTTGTCGGACAGGCCAAAGCCCAGGTTATCCGGCGCGATCACGCGATAACGATTGCGTAAGCCACGGATGAGATGCCGATACAGGAACGACCACGTCGGGGTGCCATGCACCATCAGGATGGTATCGCCGCTGCCTTCATCAACGTAATGCATCCGTCCTTCGGGGACGTTAACGTAACGTGAGGTAAACGGATATTCGTTTGGATCGAGCCAATTTGTGTCATTCATCAGAATATGATCACTTACACGAGTTATGTGGTCCCTTCCCCGGAAGTTAATATCGCCTCCGGTAGGGCGGAAGATTCTCTTCTTTTTCAAGAACATTTGGTGCCTTGCGCCAGATGTTCCTGAAAAAGAAAAAAGCGTACCATGCTGTCGCAGGCGAATCGGACCGTTCATCCAGGCAAATGCCTGGTTTGAAACTGACCGCGTAGGTTCTGTCAGTTATGGTAATGTAATCAGGTTTCCGACGAGTCAATTCGGAGCCATATGTAACCGGCGTCAGATGCCGGACTCGCCGCCGATTGCCGGCTGTTGCGTGACTGCCCCGATGCGCTCGGCCAGATCCGGGCCATAGCGCGCTACAACATTCCGCTGGTAGAGTAACACCATCCAGATAGGCATCGGCGGGAGGACGACAATCAGCCCCAGCAGCCAGGCGCTGGCGCTCACGCCCTGCGCTACCAGCGACTCCTCCCCCAGCGCTATCAACAGTGGCAGCGGTAGCAGTACCCCAACAGCAATTGTCACCGCAAACGCCATCGCCCCAAAAACTGCGCTGGTCAGCACAAAGGCCATCAGATTTGTGCCGAACCGGTATGTAAGCAGGTCAACACTACGCTGAATTGTCTCACCGGGTGGACTGCGTTCCAGCGCGAACGGTTGCAGGCCATACACCAGCACGCCATACGTTGCCCCGCTGAGCACCAGACTTGCGCCATAGAACAGGATCATAATCAGTATCAGGATTGCGCCCACAATCACCGCTACCACCGTACCAAGTTCACCCGCTTCGGACGAGAATGCACCAACCCCACTGAAGCCCATAAAAATCACAAAGTAGAGCGGACATAAGCAAGCCATTGAAACGATTGAGAAGAGGATATTTGTGACAATGTAGAGCACAATACTGTAGCAGCCCATCCCCGCCGCGCGTAGTGGCGGGATTGCCAGTGCCTGAGCAACCCGGATAGGCTGCTCCTGCTGAACCGCAAGCGTGGCCCGGCTGAGCCCGCCAATCAGGTAGACCATAAGCGGCACCAGCAGCAGCATCCATCCCAGCAGCAAGAGCAGTAGCGCATTCTCACCCCAGAACTGAATTGCCGCTATCGACAGGCCGATCCCGCCGGCAACCGGAACCAACCAGAGCGCCGCAAGCAGCACAAATCCCACAAAACCGCGCCGATAGAGACGCAGCCCCTCGTCAAGCAGATCCAACATTGGTTGCAGCGATGCATGCATAGATTCTGTTTTCCATACTGGGTAGTAATACTCCGCAGTGCCGACGTCTGCGCCCCCGTCTCACGTTTTCCGCTTCACCTCAACCGCATCCGTCTCGGCAATCGCCCGTAGCAGCGCTTCCTCGCTCATTTGCGACTGGCGCAGGCGACCCAACAATCCCCGCAATACCGTCGCATCAACATCGCGCTGACGGGACAACTCGGCCACAAAGTCTGCATCGTCGAGGTTGGGGTTAATGCCGTAGGGGCGCGCCAGCCGCCGTTTAAAGGCCGTGTAGTAGTGCTGCCGGACAAAGTTGCGTTTGCCGGCGCGCTGGAACAGATCGGCCATACTCTCGACATACTCAGCACTGCTGCGTAGCGCAACCTCTTCGCGTAGCGGGACCGGCTGTCCAAAGCGCCGCCCCGTCAGAATAAGGTAAGCTACCAGCACCGCCAGCGCATAGACCAGAGCCCACCCCCAGGGATTGCTCAAAACCACCGAGCGTAGCGAGGGCGGCGTAAAGAAGCCATGATGATACTCATCAAACAGGATGCGTCCTCCATCCGGAACGCGTCGCAGCAGATTGAGCACCAGATCGGCGTTCCGCTCATCATCAAGGCCGGCGTTGGTGAAAGGGTGGGTCGCCGAACTGACATAGATATAGCCCTGACCCTGCCGGATACCAACCAGGATCGGCGCATCGCCCAGGCCAATCAGACGCGCCACATCTTCCCGCTCAACCTCGATAAACTGGTTGGTCTGCACGCGCACTTCTTGCAGTGGTGGCGTATTCAGGATGGGCTGTAATACCGGTGCGCGCTCGATAGCGGCGTCGAAGATACCTCCCTCAGCATCCTCAGCCGCTTCATCATAGATGCGGAGGGCAAGCTTCAGTTCCGCCAGAAGTTCTTCCGTCTCCCCAAAGAAGCTGGTCCGATCATCGGCCAGGATTAACGTACCTCCGGATTCGACCCATTCCAGGACGGTCATAGCATGCTGCCGGCTGATACGTTCGGTGGGATTGAGGATAAAGAGCGCGGCGGCCTGCTCGTCCAACTCAAAATCGGTATACTGAAGCCGGCGCGCATCATAGCCCAGTGCCCGCGTCCAGCGCAGCAGCGCCATGGTTCCCCCTGTCCCACTCGAATGCGTTGTCGTCTTGTTGCTCAGCCCATTGTCTTGGGAGCGGCCCGGTCCCAGGATAGTAAAACCTACGAGTGCGGCAAAGAGGGCCAGCAGAATGAGGAGATCGCGCCGTTGTTTCATAGAATGTAGTTTCAACTATGGGTGGTCAAGTATCAGCAGGATGGCAGAATGGACGGTACTCACTCAGCGAACCGCCCTGATACCGCCTGCATTATAGCAAGTTCACCCCGGTAAAGCAAAGGATTCTACTGACGCGGATGCAGCGCTACGCGGCTTTGCCGATGTGCGGAGGCGATGATGTGGTGGAGAGATGATCGCACCATCGCCTTCCGGGTCTACACATCTTTGCCGTCACTGGTGCGCAAGAATGAGATCCAGCGCATCACCAAGAATGTCGTTCGGGTCGGCATACATCTGGTTGACATTGGCAACGATGGTAATGCCGCTGTTTGGCAGGTACCACATCGCCGTGCGATAGCCGGTCAACGCGCCGGTATGCCCGCGCACAACCCCATGGTAATAGGGATCGGTCGTCTCGATATGCAGCACACTCTGCATCAACCCCATGCCATAGACCAGATCTTTCGAGCCCCACGCGCCCTGCACATCGATAAAGGAGTGCATGGTGGCAAGCGCCTCCGGCCCTAGCAGCGCCCCTTCAGACAGGGCTTTGATAAACCGCCCCAGGTCTTCCGCCGTCGAAACCATCCCACCGGCGGCCCAGACAAAGGACATATTGATGTCGGTGTAGTCGCGGCGGCCCACATAGCCGCGCGCTACCCCGGCCGCGTTGATCTCTTCCGGATCGAAGAAGGTATTCTGGAGTCCGAGCGGGTTAATAATCCGCTGCCGTACTTCGTAGGCCAGCGGGTTACCTGTGGCGCGTTCAACAATCATCCCCAGCATGATGTAGTTTGTGTTCGAGTAGCGCCAGCGCCCCGGCTCACCCGGCGCAAAGTCGGGCGGATGTGCCACCGCCGCCGCCACGATCTCCTCCGGCCGCCAGATGCGCCCCGGATTTGCCATGGCCCGGTTGACAAACCCGTTGTCCAGATAGTCATACAATCCGCTGGTATGATTTAGCAGGTGGCGAATGTTCATGCGGTTGCCGTTCGGCACCATCCCCGGCAGCCAGCGCTCAACCGTGTCATCGAGGGTGAGCCAGCCCTCCTGCATCAACTGGAGGACAACCGTTGCCACAAAGGTCTTGGTGACACTGGCGATGCGGAAGCGGTCAAGCGGAACCATCGGAATGCCCCGGCCCTGGTCGGCCAGCCCGCGCGCGCCGAGCCACATTCCCTGACCGGGAATGTTGACATACAGCGCCGCACCGGGAATACTGGAGTCGGCAACCTTCTGGTCGAGCAGCAGTTCCAGCGAACGCCGTAGTTCGGGGGAGAGATCGGGATAGATTTCACCGGAGCGGGCAAACTCACGCCAGACTCCATCCGCGGAGAGCAGCACAACACTGATGCCGTCAGTCTCATTCGGCACAAACTGCATCAGCGTCCCGGACAGCCAGCCGTGCGCAAAAGTGTAGGTGCCATCACCATTGGGCAGCAATTGCGACTGAAACGGCGGGCGGATAAACCAGAGCGTGTAGTTGTCCCAGGCAATTGTCGTGTTGGGACTGTACGCTCCCAGAAAGGGGGCCACGACTTCAAGTGGGATCGGGGCAGCCTGGGGAACCTCCGCAATGGTGATGGTATCGCGCTCGGCGGCAGCAACCGGCTGTACCGGCAGCATCCCCCCAACCCCCAGTAGCAGCAGAACGAGCAACAGGTGACACAACGACCGACCGGGCTTCATACGGTCCTCCTTGTGATCGGCGATCCTCGGGTTATCTGGTCAGTGATAGGCTTTGCGGTCTTCCATAAGTGGGTGGCTTGCGCCCCCAACAGGACGAGACCGGGCATTCATCGCCGTATCGCTGACACCTGAGTCCTACCGGCACGATTGTACCAGATTTCTTTAATGATGATGCAGGCAAACTATACCAAAAGTACCCTTGCACACGCCGTACTATCGTGCTACACTCAATCGGGGAAGCCCGTCGATCTTTCGTACCTCATACGAACAGGATAGACTACTATGCAGCACCAATCCCCCACTGATGACCGTTTCGACCGTCTCGATCAGATCGAGCACTGCCTGGCGCAGACTGAGCAACTCCTGCATCGCCAGACCGCAACCCTGAGTCGTCTCCAGAAGAATGTCGATAGCACCATTCGCCGTGAAGACTGGTATGCCGTCCAGTTTAGCGAGATGATGCGTGTTCTGGCGCGTGATCTGCGCGAACTGCGTGCTGTGCTGATCTGGTCGGTTGTAAGTGAAGGCCCCGTTAGCACCGAGATGCTTCAAACGATGCTGCGGGCCATGCCTGATGACATGCGAATGCACCCGCCTTCCCCCCGTTCACCCTATGAGACCTGACCCCCAGGCGGATGCGCAGCCTGTGCCATCCACCACTGGCGAGAAGGTGGCATGACACAGCCATAGCGCCCGTTACAAAAACCGCCGCAGTACTATGATTAGCACTGCGGCGGTTCGTTTTATCTGACGCGATCGGCATGTGAGCCGGTATCAGATCCGTTCACGCTCGCGGTGCAACCGAATCTGTCGAACGAACAGGGTCAACCCGAAGAGCAGGATACCGGCCATCGGCACACCCGTACTGGTTGCCGGGAGCGGTGCCTCGGCATCGGCTTCTGCCTCAGTTGTGCCGCCGGCCACTGCCTCGGTTGCGGTTGGCTCGGTGGTTGTATCCAGCAGCGGCTCACCCGTCTGGGTAGCGCCGGTTGGTGCCGGGTAGGCAAGCGGTGTCCCGGTTACGGTGGGGCTACCCGCGCGTGGCCTACCGGCAATGCCGGTACCCGTCGGCGTGGTTGTCGTGGCTGCCCGGCGAGTAGCGGCAGGTGTAGCAGTTGTTGTCGCTACCTGAAGTTCATCCACTACCAGAACGGTAACGATATTCGAGTAGATCAGTTGCTCCAGATCGTCATAGGTTGCCCGCGCCTGCGTGACAATCAGGGTGCCCCGCTCCACGTCCGGTTTAATCCGGGTGTCGATGGTGATTTCAACCGTCTCGCCAGGCTTGAGTTCCGACAACGTAAACTCGATAGTGTTACCGGCCACATTTGGGTCTTGCCCGCGGTCGGTCAACGCGCCCTGCACCTCCAGGTTCGGTGGGAAGGTGCTTTGAATGGTGATATCATTCAGATCATTTGAGCCATCGTTGGCCGGCGGGTTGATATTGCGCAGCACAATGGTGTACTGCACCTCATCGCCCGCAAAGGTGCTGCCCCAATCACTTGACATGCGGAAGAAGACTTCACCATTGGGCACTGTCGGCGCTGCCGTGGCTGCCGCCGTGGCCGCGACTTCCTCGGTTGCCTGACCCGCCGGAGCCGGCTCCTCCGCTCCCGGCTGTGGCTGCACAGGTTGCTGTGGCGCAACTGGTTGTTGCGGTGCCGGCGGTTGCTGCGCCGGCGGTTGCTGCGCGGGGGGTTGCTGTGCCGGTGGCTGCTGCGGCGCGGGTGGTGGTGGTGGCGGTACCTGCGGCACCCCGGAGGCCGGCCCGGGCTGTGTTGGCGCAGGCGGTGGCACCAGCGGACCCGTGCCCGTTTCGGGTGGTGGCGGTGGTGCGATCAGCGTCGGCTCCTTATCGCCACCACCACCGCCACCATCGCCGCCACCGCCACCGCCGCC
>DAOTUI010000208.1:0-38451 GCA_034437035.1 Chloroflexaceae bacterium | reverse complement strand
GTAGGGACGCGCTTCTGCGCGTCCACAGCCCGTCCCAATGCGGAAAATACTGCACTGGAGCGGCAGCCGCTGCCGGTCCCACTGACCGCATTCCAATGCGATCCGGCGAAAAAGTCTACACTTGAGAGGCGGGGCGGGGTAGAGCAGGGGCACCGGCAGCAGCTTGATCGGCTCACGCAGCGAGAGCGACCAGATCTCGCTGTAGGGCCGGCGCTGCACGCGGCTCAGGAAGACAAAGTAGGGAGCATCGGGGAGCGGGCGCGTGACCTGCGGGCGGCGGCCGTTCCGCAACAGGTCGATCTCCAACAGGTTGACGGTGCTGTCGAAGATCTCCTGGCGTTTCTGCTCGTAGGCGTCGGCTCCATTCACCCCCGGACGCTTGTTGGCGGGCGAGAGCAGTTCAATCGCCGTCACCAGCGTGCCGGCACCACCACGTATGCGCAGGATCTCGCCGCACCGTTGAGCCAGGTGCTCAACGATGGAACGGCCAACTACGTTTATGGCTTGGAGCGGCTGCACATGTTGGGTGGCCCGTGGTATGTCGGGGATGCACTGGGCAGCGTGCATCACCCTGGACGATACGGGCGCGGTGGTGGTGAGCGTACAGTACAATCCGTGGGGTGTGCCGACAGCGGGGACTCCGCAACCCTTCGGCTTCACGGGGGAGTTGCATTCGGCAGGGCAGGTGTACCTGCGGGCCAGGTGGTATGCGCCGGGGTGGTGTTTCGTGAGCCGCACCGCGTGCGTAGCTGGACTGCACACCGTTGCGGATACAGCAAAATATTGATCATCCAAACCTGATACGACCTTCACCAATATTCCCAAAACCCTTGCAAAATAGCAAAATCTAGTTAAACTACATCTGGCTGTTACTGCATACGTTGCGCTTCTGTTAACGGGCGGCTAAGGACCGGCATCTACCGACTCCCGACATCTATTTTTAGCATCCCAGGTATTACCGAACTATGCTGCTACTCCTGGCAACTTTCATCTTCCTCATTGTTGAGACCGCCCTGGCAACGTTTGTTGCCACGCATGCATGGAAGTATCTCCCGGCGAAGCTGTTTGTGCTACTGGTTATCTGCACGGCGTTTTTAAACATCTCCGGCTTTATTCAGTACACTGCGGCTGATGCCTGGATTGCCTACATCAGCACGGTTAGCAGTGGGCTTGCACTCATCGGTCTGCAAGTGTTGCTTCTGCTCATAGCTGTCCAGTTGTTTATGCCCTCCTGGTGGCAGGGTCGCCGGCCGCCAATCTTCTGGATCAGTCTGCCCTATGTCGGGGTCTTTTTGATCCTCCTGGTGGATAGTGTAGCGCGGCTGCATCTGCTTCTGGGTGATATGGTCCTTTCACAGGGTTTCTATAAACTCAGCCCGGCACTCCCCGGCGGGATCTTCCTGCTGTCGCTGTTTGGCGCAAGCTGGTTTGTTCATTTTATTCTGCTGGGGGTGGTGATAATCCGCCGGCCGCAGGTGCGGTTGGTCAGCGGGGCACTGCTGGGGGCGCTGCTTATTGCGCTGGTGATCAATCAGCTTGCCGGCAACCTGGACAATCCCTACCTGAGCCTGGTGGCGGGGCCGATCTCGACGGTGTTGTTGCTGGCGGTGTTGACTTACGCGGTGCTGCGGACCCGGCTGTTTGTGCCAACCCAGGCTGCGCTCGATCTGGCACTGCAGGCAATGGACGAGGTCGTTGCGGTGCTTGACCAGGAAGACAGAATTATCTACACCAACCGGCAGGCGCTCCAGTTGGGCCTGCGGACCGATCAATCACTGACGGCAGCCCTTCAGAGTGCTGGAGCAGCCATGCCTGCACTGGCGCGACTGGTTGATCATGCGGGCCGGCACCAGCACGAGCCGACGGTGCAAAAACTTATGCTCAGTGCGCGTTGCTTTGTGCTGACACTGGCTCCCGTCGTCAATCGGTATGGTCAGTCGCGGGGAACGCTGCTGCTGGGGCGGGATGTCACCGAAGTTGAGCAGTACACCCGTCAGTTGGAGCAGGAGCGGCAGCAGTTGGTTGAGGCGATCACGCAGCTTGAGGCGGAGCAGTATGAACGCGCGCAGTTAGCGGCGACGGTGCGGGCGCTCTCGTTGCCATTGATTCCGGTTGTGCGGGGAGTGCTGATCCTGCCGCTGATCGGCGAGTTTGATACGGCGCGGATCGAGGATTTTATCCGGGTGCTGCTCTGCGGAATTGCCCGGGAGAAAGCGCGGCTGGTGTTCATTGATATCACTGGTCTGCTGGTGATAGATAGTGACGGGGCCGCCGGGTTGCTGCAAGGTGTGCAGGCTGCAACCCTCCTCGGCGCACGCTGCGTGCTGATCGGCGTGCGTCCCGAAATCGCCGAAGCGCTGGTGGCGCTGGGTATCTCCCTTGATGGAATGACGACGGCGGCGACGCTGGAGCAGGCGATGCGGCGAGAACTTGCCGTTCGTGGTTTGTCGTGATGGTTTAAGGCAATACGAATGCATGCCACCCCTCGGGCGTTGCTTTTGTTGTATCATGTATAGATGTGGTAGATCTACCCGGCATGCGCTGCCGGGTTTCCTGGATCTTCCGCAAACGTTACACAACGTACGCGGTCACTTATTTGGAAGCGGATATCGTCTCCGGCAGGGTGGAAGAAACCAGTCTTGTTCCGAAACCATTTGCACCTGGTGCAAATGGTTTCGGAACAAGCTAAAAAGCGTACCATGCTGCCGCAGGCGAAGCTGACTTCCATCTGGTCAAACATCCGGTTTGAACGCGCACCGCGTAGATCGTGTAAACGTTACAGCATTGCCTGATCCTCCCATGGAATTGTCACACGAAAGGTACAGAATGGCAGCCGTAAAATCCCGCTCTCCCTTGCGGTCGCTGGGTCTCTGGGTGGAGACACAGCAGTGCCGGATGGCCTCGGCCTACGATAAAATCGCCTCACATGACAATCGGGAGCGGCTTGAGCGTCTGATGGTCTATATCGCCACGCTGGGCTTTCTGGTGCATCTGCTGCTGATATTTTTAGTCAATACGCTCCCGGTGCTGGAACCGCTCGATTTCATTATTGGGGCAAATTACCTGGCGGCGATCAGTACGCCCTTCAGCGTTATTCTCTTCTATGAGGTGCTGTTGCTGGTGCTGGCGCTGCCCGAGTCGACCACGCGCTCCCTTGCCACGCAGTTTGAGGTTATCTCGCTGATTGTGTTGCGGAACGTGTTTAAAGAGTTGGCAAAGCTAGAGAGCCTGGAGGAGATTGAGCAGCAGTTCGAGGTTTTTAGCCCGATCCTGATAGATATGGGTGGCGGGTTGCTGCTCTTCCTGATGGTTACGGTTTTTCACCATGTCAGCCATCGCCGGACGCATGCAGAACAGGAGTTGCGCACGACAACGCCGGCACTGGAGCATTTTATCGTGCGCAAAAAGGTCGTCGCGCTTTTGCTGGTCGGGTTGCTGGTTGGGTTGGCCGGAAACAATCTGCTGATCTGGACCGACGTGAGCTACCAGGCATTTCTTGGTACACCGGCGGCGGATCTGGTGCGGCCTGGTGAGTATTATACCGAACTGTTTACGGTACTGATCTTTACTGATGTGTTGATTTTGATCCTATCACTATTACTGTCGGATAGTTATCATCTGGTAGTCCGGAATGCGGGGTTTGTTATTGCGACGATCCTGCTGCGCGTTTCGCTCTCGATGAGCAAGCCTTTCGATGTTGTGCTGGCTATGGTTGCCGTGCTATTTGCGATTCTTGTGCTCCTGATCTACAAGTATCACTCGCGGCTTATGCCGGAGGAAAATGAGCATCTTGTGGATCATGATTTTGTGGATCGTAATCTTGGTGGCGGGGCGGATGCCGCGCACCGGGAATGAGTCATCGAATAACTGGATATAACACGAGTTATGCGATAGGTATGCAACCCGGGGGTTTTGCCTGGATTCACGACCCGATTCGCCTCCGGTAGGACGGAAAAAGAAAAAAGAGCACCATGCTGCCGCAGGCGAAGCGGGCTTTTAGGACGATTAACAGACCGAAATAAGGCTGCACTGCGTAACTCGTGGATATAACCGGACTGGTTCAGCTTCCCGGTTCCGGCTGGGTACTGCCGGGCTATGCGCGTGCGCCAAAGATAGCCCGCCCGATGCGCACAATGGTCGCGCCCTCCTCAATGGCGATCTCAAAGTCGTCGGTCATACCCATTGAGAGTTGCGACCAGTCGGCCTGGGGGAACTGCTGTGCCAGGGTTACACGCAGGGTGCGCAGCATGCGGAAGACCGGCCGGGCCACCTCCGGGTCGTCCGCAAAGGGCGCAATCGTCATCAGTCCCCGGACTTGCAGATGCGGCAGCGCCAGGATCTGTTCTACCTCGGCCTGGAAATGGGGCCACTGCGCGGCATGGTCTGGACCACCGGAGAGATTAAACCCTTCCTTGCCGGTTTCGCCGCTCACATTCACCTGAAGCAAAACCGGCAGCGGCCGCTGGTCATCTGCCGTTGCGCGGGCGGCGGCGTGGCGGTTGAGCGTCTCCGCCAGGCGTAGGCTGTCGAGCGAGTGAAACATATCAAAGAGTCCCACGGCGGTTTTGGCCTTGTTGCGCTGAAGATGCCCGATCAGGTGCCAGGTCGGGCGCGGCTCCAGGGTTGCCAATGCGCTGACTTTTCCCTCGGCTTCCTGGATGCGATTCTCCCCCAGGTCATGCACGCCGGCGGTAACTGCCTGGGCAATCAGTTCGGGTGGGTGTGTTTTGGTTACGGCGATCAGTCGGACCTCGGCCGGGTTGCGACCGGCCCGCCGGGCAGCGGCGGCGATGCGCTCCTGGATGGCGGCGATGCGTTGGGCAATACTCATCATTTATTACTTCTCTCGCTATTCCGTATGCGGTGTCACCAGCAAAATCTGCTCGACGGCCGGGTCGGGCGGGAAATTCAACGTGAGCACGAGGCCGCGATCCTCGGGCAGCGGCACATCCAGATCGAGCGGTGTGCTCTCACCCGGTGCCAGTTGCACGGTTCTCCCGGCAGCGGCGGTGTAACTCGCACCGCCGGTATCCCGCAGGATGAATGCGCTCAACGGCACGGCGACTTCCGTATTGCTTATGTTGATGACCTGGCCGCGCAACGTAACCGTGTCGCCCTGCCGCTGAATAGCGCTGATTTCCACCCGCAGGCGGCCACTCTCGGCTACGGGGGTCAGGGCGGGTACTGCTCCGCCACCGGCCAGTCCCTGCCGGAGATCCTGAACGGTCTGGGCAACACCGGGCGATAGATCTTCCAGGTTGAACTGCGGTTGTGCGGGAGCCGGGGTTGCTCCCGGGATGGTGGGTTGCGGCGCAAACTGCTGCTGGAGCGCAGTTTCATCCGGTGTAAAGCGCCCCCGCGTGCTAAGCAGGATTAACAGCAGCGCCAGCAAAATTCCCCAGATCCAGATTGGCCCCGGTTGTGATCCTTTGAACATACGTCTATTGTACTGACTGTACGCAGGCTTGACAAACGGTAGACCATCCAGTAAACTGCTGCATCACAGAAACTTCGGCATAAAAGTTCTAAATGCCACAGCTTGACCCTGAACTCTATTCGCAGTGCTGCACACCGGCATTGCCGCTTTACCCTCGGATGGGGTCTGTTTTGCCTGCCTCGTCCAGTATGTTTTTTTGCCTGAATCCAGATCAATCAGGTCCGCAGAGGGGGTGATCGGAGCTATCATTCAGGGTGCATTATGCGCGTATCAAGGCGTCATAGAGCTGTAGGCAGTGGGCCGGCTTCCCGTGTGGCGCATGGCTGTTGACGCCGCCTGTCTCAACGTAATGTTCGTGATCGAGTGTATCGAAAGGAGCACTTCGGGTATGAAGCGATTAACGGGTCTTTTGACTCTGCTTGTAGTCCTGGGTGTGATGCTGGCCGCCTGTGGTGGCGGTGCTGCACCGACTGAACCGACCGAAGAACCAACAGAAGCAATGGAGGCGACGCCGGAAGACGAGATGATGGAAGAGGCGACGCCGGAAGACGAAGCGGGGGCTGTTACCGATCCTATGGAAGACCCGCTGGGTGTCGTTGAATTGGGGGAAAACGATCCTTTTACGCTCGGCTACCTGCTGGTGACATCGGGGCCGAATGCGTCGCTGGGGATTGACGAGCAGCGCGGGATTGAACTGGCAATTATGGACTATGGTGAAGAGTTCATGGGCCGCCCGATTGAACTGGTTGGGGAGGACTCGCTCTGCAGTCCGGAAGGTGGACAGGCCGGCGCCACCCGCCTGGTCACAAATCAGCAGATCGTTGGGATTATCGGCGCAACCTGTTCCAGCGCGGGCCGTGTGGCCGCACCGATTGTCACTGAGGCGGGCATGACCATGATCTCGCCCTCAAACACTGCCCCGGACCTGACCGATCCGGCTTCACACGAGGATGGCTTCCTGCGCACGGCGCACAACGACACAGTGCAGGGGAATGTAGCGGCGGACTATGCCTATAACACGCTGGGTGTCACCTCGGCTGCAACGATCCATGATGGGAGCATCTATGCCGAGCAGTTGGCGAATGTGTTTGCCGAGGCGTTCGAGGAGATGGGTGGCGAGATCGTGGCCCAGGAGGCAGTCAACGCGGGTGATACCGATATGCGTCCGGTGCTGACCAGCATCGCTTCGCAAGAGCCGGATCTAATCTACTACCCGATCTTTATTTCTGAGGGTGGCTTTATCACCAGCCAGGCCCAGGAGATCAGCGGGTTGGAAGAGGTTGTGTTAATGGGTGCCGATGGGCTCTACTCGCCCGATTTTATCGACGCGGCGGGTGATGCCGCGGTGGGGATGTATCTGAGTAGCCCCGACTTTAGCGCCTTTGGCAGTGCCTACCAGGACTTTGTGCAGGCGTACCAGGAAGAGTATGGCGAAGAGCCCCTGAGCGTCTACCATGCGCATGCCTATGATGCAGCGATGATGATTCTCAATGCTGCCGAGCAAGTGGCGGTTGAGCAGGATGATGGCACGCTGGTCATTCCGCGGACGGCGTTCCGCGAGGCGCTCTACGCCACCGACGGTCTGCAGGGGCTGACCGGTATTCTGAGTTGTGGTGAAAATGGTGACTGTGCCGATCCGAGCATCGCGGTCTACGAGGTTGTCGCCAGCGATACAGGTCAGTGGCCGGATGGCGTGGTCAACAAGGTCTATCCGGAGGCAGCGTCCGCCTCGGAGTAAGACAAAAACAGTACAATTGAACAGCAACAAGGGCGGACAACATAACTATTGTCCGCCCTTGCACATAAGGAAGAAGATAACAAAGATGACAGCGAGTCGTTGGAAGTGGCGTGTCGATTACTCACAACTGGTGGTGTGGGGGATCGGGGTGCTTTTGCTCATCCTGGTTTTGATTGGCTCGGTGACGACCCTGCTGGAGGGTAGATATACGCCGGCGCAGTGGCGTGACTTTGTGATCTTTGGTCTGGCCCAGGGGAGTATTTATGCCTTGATTGCCCTGGGGTATACTATGGTCTATGGTGTGTTGGGGTTGATTAACTTTGCCCACGGTGAAGTATTTATGGGTGGGGCATTTACGGCTTTCTTTCTGGCCGATGCGCTGGCCCGCAATGGCACCCTGGACCAGTATCCGCTCTTGAGCCTGCTGGCAGTGGTTACACTTTCGGCGGCTGTCTCAACCATTCTGGCGCTGGCACTTGAACGCATCGCGTACCGCCGGTTGCGGCGCGCGCCCCGGCTGGTCTCGCTGATTACGGCGATTGGCGCGTCGTTTTTCTTGCAGTATACCTTCCGGGGGCTCTATGGGTCCGGAGTTAAAGTATATCCAACAGTAGATGCGCTCCAGGGAAGTGTGTTTGGCATTCAGCGCAGCGTGATTGTTGTCTTTGTTGGTGCGATGGTGATGCTGGCGCTGTTGTACCTCTTTATTCAACGTACCAAAATCGGGCGGGCAATCCGCGCCGTTTCGGAAGATATTGAGACGGCGGCCCTGATGGGTGTAAATGTAAATGCGACGATCGCGTCAACCTTTGCGATTGGTGGGGTGATGGCCGGGGTAGCCGGGGTGCTGTATGCGTTGATCTTTCGGCAGGTCAACTTTTTTATGGGTTTTATTCCGGGAATCAAGGCGTTTACTGCGGCGGTGCTGGGGGGCATTGGTAATCTGCCCGGCGCGGCTGTGGGCGGAATTTTCCTCGGTATTGTCGAGTCGGTTGGGCCAAGCCTGTTTCTCGAGGGGTTGGGCATACCCGCCGCGCATCAACTCAAAGATGTTATTGCCTTTTTAATGCTGGTCCTGGTGCTAATCTTCCGCCCGACGGGTATTCTTGGTGAGCGTCTGGCAACAAAACGGGCATAGGGAGGTTTCATTTTCATGACTGCAGGGCTACGTTCGGCTGTCCAGGCTGGTCTTTTAGGGGCATTGGTGACCTGGCATGCCAGTCTGGTTGGGATGATTGAAACGTTCCATAACCGTCGTCTGATTGGCGATGGGATCACGCTGGGCTATGTCTGGTTGGCCGGAATTGTGATCCTGACCGCCTATTTTGCGGCACGCCACAAACCGCTCCGTATGGCGCTGCTCTCCGGCGGGATTGCCGGCGGAATCATCGGGCTGTCACTGCTGCTGCTGGCGGTGCTAATCAGTACTTTCGATCTGCGCGATGTTTTGAATGCGGCCACTCCGAATCTGGTTGAGTTGATTACCTTTAATCTGGGCGTTACCAATCCGCTGGGGGATTTCTTGCCGATCGCTCTCGGTGCATGTGTGGGGGTGGTGGCGGGGGGCCTGGCAGTGCTACCGGGGGTCTGGCAACGCACGATTGCGACGGCGCTGGTTGTCATGATCATGATTGCATTGCTGCGCGATATTTTTGTGGCGCTGCTGCCAAAGGGTGTTGGCGGGTTTTTCTTTACCTCGCGGGGTATGACGACCGCGGGAGCGCTCCTCTTGCTGATCGTGACGGGCGTGCTGGTCTGGTTGGTGGCCTCCTATGGCCTGCCCGGTGTGCAACCGCCTGCCGATGATGCAACCGGCACCGGTCGCCTGGAGGAGCCCTGGAAGATTGTCTACCTGGCACTGGGCGCGGCGTTTCTACTGACCTTTCCGCTCTGGTCCGGGCGGTTTCTGAGTAATGTTGCGGACTTTGTGGGCCTCTACATTATTATGGGCCTGGGGTTGAGCCTGGTGATCGGGTTTGCCGGGATGCTTGACCTGGGCTATGTGGCCTTCTATGCCATCGGGGCCTACACGATGGCGCTCCTGACTTCGCCGGAAGTAAACCCGGTCCCCTGGAGTTTCTGGGCAGCGCTGCCGGTCTCGATGCTGGCGGCGTTCCTTGCGGGGGTGCTGCTGGGCCTGCCGGTTCTGCGCATGCGCGGCGACTATTTGGCGATTGCCACGCTGGGGTTTGGCGAGATTATCCGCATCCTGGCCCTCTCAGATTCGTTGAAACCGTTTATGGGAGGGGCGCAGGGGATTACCCGCATTGCCAGTCCGCAGATTGGTAATCTGGTGCTTGATAGTCCTGAGCAGATCTACTACCTGGTTCTCATCGGGTGTGTTATCGCCTGGTTTGTTGCCGCTCGCCTGAAAACTTCGCGGTTAGGTCGGGCATGGATGGCGATCCGCGAAGATGAAGATGTGGCGCAGGCGATGGGTGTCAACCGAGTGACGGCGAAGCTACTGGCTTTTGCCATCGGCGCGCTGCTAGGGGGCATGAGCGGGGCGATCTTTGCCTCGTTTGTCGGCTCCGTGGTGCCGTTGAGTTTTGCGCTGCTGGTTTCGATCAATGTGCTGGCGCTGATTATCGTTGGTGGTATGGGCAGCCTGCCCGGCGTGCTGGTGGGCGCGCTGGTGCTGGTTGGATTACCCGAGTTGCTGCGCGAGTTCTCCGACTATCGCCTGCTGGTCTATGGCGCGGTGCTGGTGGTGATGATGCTCTTCCGCCCCGAAGGGCTCTGGCCGGAAGCGGTGCATCGGCGCGAACTGCACAAGGAGACCGTACCACTGCCGGAAACGACCGAGCCGGTTACGACTTCGACTTCCGTTTCAACCTCGACATCATCGGTAAAGGACTGACTGCCATGGATGAAGTGCTGCGCGCGCGCCATGTGACCAAGCGTTTTGGTGGGTTGACGGCGATCAAGAATCTTGATGTCCAGGTGCGACCACGCTCAATCCATAGTGTGATTGGGCCAAATGGGGCGGGCAAAACCAGCTTCTTTAATTGTATCACCGGTTTTTATACGCCCGAAGAGGGTGAGATTACCTTTCTGGGCCGGCCAATCCGTGGACTGCGCCTCGATCAGATTGCGCGCCTGGGGATTGCCCGGACCTATCAGAATATTCGGCTGTTTAGCAATCTGACTACGCTGGAGAATGTGTTGATCGGCATGCATCCGCATCTGCACACCACGCCGTTTGATGCTCTGCTACGCACGCCGCGCTACCGGCGGGAAGAGCGTGAAGCCGAGCAAGAGGCGCAGCGATTGCTGGAGTTTGTGGGGATGCATGGTAAGGAGTTTGCGGTGGCGCGTAACCTGGCGTATGGCGATCAGCGTCGCCTGGAGATTGCGCGCGCTCTGGCACTACGTCCGCGTCTGCTCCTGCTGGATGAGCCGACGGCCGGGATGAACCCGCGCGAAACGGAGAATATGATCACCCTGACGCGGCGACTGCGTGATGAACTGGATATTACGCTCCTCCTGATTGAGCATGATATGCGCGTGGTGATGACCATCTCCGATGAAATTACCGTGCTGGACTTTGGTGAGAAGATTGCCGAGGGTCGCCCAGAGGAGATTCGCGCCGATCCACGGGTAATCGAGGCCTATCTGGGCAGCGCGGCGGTTGAGGGGCATGATCGACCACCGCCAGTAGGGAATGGAACTGCGCCGGCTGCACCAACCACCTGATTGGTGTGATCGTTTGCCGGCGGGCAACCGGACATGCGGACACTATGTCCGCGTGTCGGAATTTAGACCTCTGCTGGATCTTGCTCTATAAAGAACCGGATACCTGATTATGCCAATACTGTCACTCAACAATATTCATACCTATTATGGTCAGATTCAGGCGTTGCGGGGCATCTCGCTGACCGTAAACGAGGGCGAGATTGTCACGCTGATCGGCACCAACGGTGCCGGGAAGACGACCATACTCAATACCATCAGTGGGTTGCGCCGGCCACGCACGGGCGAGATCCTGTTTAAAGGGCAGCGGATCGATAAGCTCCCGGTGCATGAAGTCACCCGGCGCGGAATTGTGCAGTCGCCCGAGGGTCGCAAGATCTTTGGGCGTATGTCGGTGCGTGAGAATCTGGAGATGGGTGCTTTTGTCTTCTCGCAACGCGACGCTGCCGCCATTCGGCAGGAACTGGATCGGGTGCTGACGCTGTTTCCCCGTCTGCACGAGCGGCTGGGGCAGCCAGGGGGCACACTCTCCGGAGGCGAGCAGCAGATGCTGGCGATTGGCCGGGCAATGATGGCGCGACCACGCGTGTTGCTCCTCGATGAGCCGAGCATGGGACTGGCTCCGGTCCTGGTTGATCAGATCTTCAATATTATCAAAGAGATTAATACGCAGGGTACCACGATCCTCCTGGTGGAGCAGAATGCATTGATGGCGCTGGGTATTGCCCATCGCGGCTATGTGCTCCAGTCGGGAAGTATCGTGCTCGAAGATACCGCCCGGAATCTCCAGGAAAATGAGATGGTGCGCAAGGCGTACCTGGGCGTTGATTAGCATCCATGTTTGATGACCGATAAGGGGGTGATCACCGCCGGCAAGGACATTTGAGCCGTATCAGGCCATGGGTGCCTGAACGTGCAGACAGAAGGTTGGCAACCCGGTATGTCTTGCAGTTAAGCACAACTGAAAGGAGCTTTCGGGAATGAAGCGACTATCTGGTCTTATGACACTCCTGGTGATCCTGACCGTAATGCTGGCCGCCTGCGGTGGTGGTGAACCCGCCGCACCGGCCGAAGAACTAACAGAAGCAACTACGTCAGACGAGGCGACGCCGGACGAAGCGATGACGGAGGAAGAGGCGACGCCGGACGAAGCGATGACGGAGGAGGAAACGCCGGAGGAAACCGAGGCCATGGGTGAGTTTGAGGGCACCATCAAGATTGCCACCCAGAGCCCGCTCTCCGGTCCGCAGGCCGCCATCGGTATTGGTATTAGCAACGCGGCTGAACTGGGGGTTGAGCAACTGGCCGGGCCGCTGGAGGAGATGGGTTTCACGGTTGAGTTGGAGCCGTTTGATGATCAGGCCCAGCCGGAGGTCGGTTCGGCGAATGCGAACAGCATCATCTCCGACCCGGATATCCTGTGCATGAATGGGCACTATAACTCGGGTGTGGCGCTGGCAGCACTGCCGACCTACGAGAGCGCCAACCTGGCGATGGTCTCACCGGCCAATACCAACCCGGCCATCACCGAGGACTTCCCCAATGCCTTCCGCATCGTCGGTCGTGATGATCTGCAGGGGCCGATTGGCGCGCAGTTTGCCGACGAGGGTCTGAACGCCGAGACGATCTATATTGTTCATGACCAGACGGACTATGGTCAGGGCATTGCCGAGTTCTTCCAGCAGGAAGCCGAGAGTCGCGGTATGACCATCCAGGGCTTTGAGGGCACGCAGGAAACCTCGGTGTTTGACTCGATCCTGACGCCGATCCAGGCGCAAACACCCGATGTTATCTATTTCGCAGGTATCTTTAGCCAGGCCGGGCCATTCTTTTCCCAGGCCCGCGACCGGGGCATTCAGGCTGAGTTTATGGGACCGGACGGGTTGGATAACTCGGAGTTGGCCGAACTGGGTGGGGAAGCGGTTGCGGGAATGCACTACACCTCGGTGGCCGCTCCGGTGAGCCAGTTCCCCGATGCGGCACAGTTTGCGCAGGACTATGAGGCAGAATATGGCGAGTCGGCTCCGCCGTTCTCGGCCCAGGCCTATGATGTGGTCGGCATCTGCGTGGAGGCGATTGCCAATGCAGCCGAGACCGCGGGCGGCAAGCCCAGCCGTGAGCAGGTGGTTGAGGCGTTGCGTGATCTGGAGTCCTACGAGGGCATTACCGGAACCTACACATTCGATGAGGATGGCGACCCGGACCCGGCAACCTACTATGTGCTGCAGGTCAACGTGGATGACTGGAACGCCAACGAAGTTGCCTCACGCATTGAAAGCTCCCCACCCCCGGAAGAGGGCGCTGAAGAAGGCTCTGAGATGACGGAGGAGGAAGCGACGCCGGAAGAGGAGATGATGGAGGAAGAGGCGACGCCGGAAGAGGAGATGATGGAAGAGGGCGGTGAGATGACCGAAGAAGAAACTGAGGAAGCGGGTACGTAGTAGGATTGCACTGTGCGCGGCTAAAGTCCGATGTATTCACGCTGTGCGATGCCCGGCAGTGTAGCGTGAAGTTTGAGAACATAGTCCTGGTTACGGGAGTCCCGGCTTCAGCCGGTTGGATATCGTCACTCAGGTGGGGCATGGTTTGGTAGGGACGCGCAGAAGCGCGTCCCTACCCCCTCCTGATGTGGGTAGTCATCTCGGCCGCGTGCAAGCCTGGTCCGGCTGATGAGCTTTGAATGTTTAATCCGGACATTACTGATCTGGAGTCCCGGCTTCAGCCGGATCAGGCGTTCCCTACCGAGGCCGGCATCGAGTTGACATTCATAAGCCGGGACTCCTAATTACTCTGCTGTCCGGGGTGATTGTTCAAACTTCATAAAACGCCAGGCACCGATAGCGGCAAAGCTCTGGGCCACGTATGCACGCAAACACCTGGTTTGAGCGCCGACTAAGTGTGTCCTAATGAATAGAAATAGCAAGGAAGAACAGGCGATACCATGGCTGTTGGAGTCGATGCCGGTGAAAAAATTAAGGTGCGGCGCTCGTTCGGGATGATCCTGAAAGAGGTCTTCGGCCCGCTGTTGCAGATATTGCTGTATATTCTAATTTGTACGGTTTCCTTGAGTCTATTTGTTGTCCTGGTTGCGCTGCTGCTGCGTGGTACCCGCGAAGATGTTGATCTGCTGCAATCAACCCTGATTATTCTGCCCCAGGTAGTTGTGGATGGGCTGGTGCGTGGGTTCCTGTTTGCCACGATTGCCCTGGGCTACACGATGGTCTACGGGGTGCTGGAGTTTATTAACTTTGCCCACGGTGAGATCTTTATGGTGGGCGCGTTTGTGGTTGCGGGCTTTGCGGTCGGGCTGGCAAGCCTGGGCTGGTTGGAGGGCTTTCCGCCGCTGCTGTTTGTGCTGGTTGCGGTGCTGCTGGGCATGGCCGTGAGCGGGTTGCTGGCAATGACGACCGAGCGGCTGGCTTACCGTCCAGTACGCGGCGCGCCGCGTCTGGTTGCACTGATATCGGCTATCGGTGCCTCGCTCTTCCTGCAAGATTTTATGCGCATGATTGCGCTGGCAACCGGACTGGGCTTTAATGTGCGTGTGCAAACACCGGATTTTGGAGATCCACTACAAATTGCCGAAATACCGATTGTCGGCGAACGTACAGCGGTTGTGAGTATCGACAGTCGCGCGTTGATTTTTATTGTCTCGGCGATAATTATGCTGATCGGGCTGAACTACCTGGTGAATGTGACCAAGTTGGGCAAGGCGATCCGGGCGGTTGCGCAGGATCGGCCCACCGCCAGTCTGATGGGGATCAACGTTAACCGGATTATCGCGCTAACCTTTCTTATCGGTGGCGCGCTGGGCGGCGCGGCGGGGGTGCTGTTTGGCATCCGATTCGGTACGATTAATCCCTACATCGGCTTCCTGCCGGGTTTGAAAGCCTTTACCGCCGCCGTGCTGGGCGGGATTGGCAATATTACCGGCGCAATGGTCGGCGGGATTGTCCTGGGTTTCCTGGAGGCATTTGTTGCGTCGTACCTCTCGCTCTTCACTGAGGGCGCGTTTGCCGGGGCGAACTATGCCGATATTGCCGCGTTTAGCATTTTGATCTTTATCCTGATCTTCCGCCCGTCGGGTCTTCTGGGCGAAGCAACAACGCAGAAGGTGTAAGCGCTATGGCAAGCACAGATACACAGCCAGGTAGCCCGGAAGGTCTCTTGAATATGCTCCGGGCCGAGGCGGGGCGTGGGATTATACCTTACCTGCTGGTGACGGCCTATGCCCTGGTTGTCACGACGCTGCTGCTGTTCAATCCGGCAACCAGCCTGCGCACCGATATTCTGTTTGTCCTGTTCCTGGGCGTTATGCTGACACTGTACAAGGTGCCGCTGGCGGTTGTCTACAAGCTGGTGATGGCAATCGCCCTGCTCGGTGTGGCAATGCCCTACTTCGGGACGCTGAACCCCTTCTACATGGATGTGGTGACGCAGGTCGGCATGTTTGTGGTTCTGGCGCTGGGCCTGAATATTGTCGTCGGTATGGCCGGTCTGCTGGATCTGGGGTATGTTGCTTTTTATGCGGTTGGCGCGTATCTCTGGGCGATTTTTAGTACGGACCAGGCTGCGAATATCATTCCCCAGTTGGCGGAGTCCTTTCCGCTGTCGCCGGAGTGGTTCTTTATTTTCCTCTTTCTGGGGTTGATCGTTGGTGGGTTTACCGGGGTGCTGCTGGGGTTGCCGGTCTTGCGGCTGCGGGGGGACTACCTGGCAATCGTGACGCTGGGCTTTGGCGAGGTGATACGCGTGCTGGCGACTAACCTGGACCGTCCGGTCAATATTACCAACGGTGCGCAGGGTATCAAGTCGATTGGCCGACCGCCGCTCTTTTTTGAGCCCTGGGTGCAGGCACTCGGAGTGTCGTTGGACCGCAGCCGGCTCTACCAACTCTACTTCTATTTTCTGGTGCTGGTGGTGGTGGTGGTGATGATTGTGGTGGTCTACCGGCTGAACAACTCGCGCATCGGGCGGGCCTGGGCCTCAATCCGGGAGGACGAAACCGCCGCGATTGCGATGGGTGTGCCGCTGGTGCGCATGAAACTGCTGGCGTTTGCCGTCGGCGCATCGTTTGCCGGGACGATGGGCGTGATCTTTGCGTCCAAGCAGTTGTTTATCAACCCGCCTACCTTCGACCTGATCCGCTCGATCAACATCCTGGCAATGGTCATCCTGGGCGGGATGGGCAGTATTCCGGGGGCCATCCTGGGGGCCACGCTGGTGACGCTGCTCAACTTGCAGTTGCTCCCCCGCGTGGCGCGTGAACTGAGCGTACTGGATGTGCCCGCCTGGTTGGACCCGACGCAGTACCAGCGGATGCTCTTCGGGATGCTCTTGATCCTGATGACGGTGTTTCGCCCGGAGGGATTGCTGCCGGAGGATCGGCGCCGCCAGGAGTTGCACGGGCAGGAGGAGTCGGCCATGCCCGATACCCTGCTGGAGTCTGAACAGCAGCAGGCCGACGTAACCGAACCCGATGTAGATATACAAACGTGAAAGGCCGGAGGGTCGTGGCACTACTTGAGGCAAAAAATATTACCAAGCAGTTTGGGGGCCTGGTGGCGGTCAACGATGTCACGTTGACGATTGAACCGGGCAGCATTATCAGTGTAATCGGGCCGAACGGTGCGGGGAAAACGACATTTTTTAATGTGCTGACGGGGATTTACAAACCGGACCGGGGCAAGATTATCTTTGATGGGCGTCTTCTTGCCAACCTGCGCCCGGATCAGATTACCGCGCGCGGGATCTGCCGCACGTTCCAGAATATTCGGCTGTTCCACAACATGACCGTGCTGGAGAATGTACTGGTCGGTATGCATAGTCGTATCCGGGCACCATTCTGGTCAATTATTTTACGCACACCCAGTATGAAGCGGGAGGAGCGCGAGGCGATTGAGCGGGCGCGGCATCTGCTGGCGTTTGTCAATCTTGACAACAAACGTGATGACCTGGCAAAAAATCTGCCCTACGGCGATCAGCGGCGACTTGAGATCGCGCGGGCACTCGGCGCAAATCCCAAAATGATCCTGCTGGACGAGCCGACGGCAGGTATGAACCCGCAGGAGACAGCTTCTGCGACGAAAATTATTCGGAACCTGCGCGATGATCTGGGCGTCACGGTGGTGTTGATCGAGCATGATATGCGGGTGGTGATGAGCATCTCCGAGCGTATCTCGGTCATCGACTACGGGACGAAAATCGCCGAAGGCGGGCCGGACGAGATCCGCGCCAACCCACGCGTGATCGAAGCCTATCTGGGCAAGGGTGCCGCTGATGGCGCAAAGCCGGCAACACCGACGCACCCGCCCGAACCACCCGCCGAGGTCAACCAACCAGACCCGGAACTCCGTAGCCAGTAAACAGCGCTACATACGGACTACGGGATACGGACTACAGAATACGGACTACGGACTACGGACTACGGGATACAGAATACGGAACAACAGCAATGGCCCTGCTTGAGTTAAACAACGTCCATACCTACTATGGGCATATTCACGCTCTGAAAGGCATATCTGTCACCGTCGAACAGGGCGAGATTGTCACCTTGATCGGCTCGAACGGGGCCGGGAAGAGTACCACCCTGCGCACCATCTCCGGCCTGTTGACGCCGCGCCACGGGCAGGTCACACTGTCCGGCAAACGGATTGACCGCGTCCCGCCGCATGACATTGTCCATATGGGCATCTCCCAGTCGCCCGAGGGTCGGCGGATTTTCCCCAACCTCTCGGTGATGGAGAACCTGGAACTGGGAGCCTACATCCATAGCGCCTACAGCCCGGAATTCGAGGACGATCTGGATCGTGTGCTGACGATGTTTCCCCGGTTGCGTGAGCGCATCCGCCAGAAGGGGGGGACGCTCTCCGGCGGCGAGCAGCAGATGTTGGCAATCGGGCGGGCTTTGATGTCCCGGCCACGGGTGCTGCTGCTCGACGAGCCGAGTATGGGCCTTGCGCCGGTCATCGTTGAGCAGATTTTCGAGATTATCCAGGATATCAACCGACAGGGAACAACCATTCTGCTGGTGGAGCAGAACGCCCTGATGTCATTGAGCATCGCGCATCGCGGCTATGTGCTCCAGTCCGGCGAGATTGTCCTTGAAGACTCCGCCCGCAATCTGCAAGAAAACGAAACCGTTCAGAAGGCCTATCTGGGGGTTGACTAGCAGAGAACAAAGGAACAAAGAACATTGACTGATTTGTTTACCTCGTTTGTTCTCTGTTTCTTTGTTCTTTGTTCTTTATTATGCTTCTACCTCACGCGGGACGCGGGGCAGGATTGTTGTCACAACCTCGTAGTTAATCGTGCCCATCCAGCGCGCTACCTCATCGGCGCTAATCTGATCATCACCCTGCGCGCCGATCAACACCACCGCGTCACCCCGCTTCACACCGTCGATATCAGTGACATCAATTAGCGCGTAGTCCATGCAGATGCGCCCGACAATCGGTGCGCGCCGGCCGCGCACCAGCACCTCCCGCCAGGCCGGTGAGCGGCGCATACCGTCAGCATAGCCCACCGGAATGGTCGCAATCCGCGAGGGTCGTTGCGTCACAAAGGTGCCGCCGTAAGAGAGCGGCGTCCCCGGCGGTAACGGCTTCACCTGGGCCACCTCCGAGTGGAACGAAAGCGCCGGACGGAAGTCCGGCGGGAGCGGCGTTTCCGCCGAGGGTGGCAGGCCATAGCAGGCAATGCCGGGCCGCACCATCTCGAAGCGGGTTTCCGGGAAGCGCAGGAGCGCCGCGCTGTTGGCGGCATGTACCAGCGGCGGGCATAATCCGGCGGCAGTAATCTCGGCCAGGATTCCCGTAAAGCGCTCAAGCTGCCGGCGGGCAAAGGTCTCGTCGGCGCTGTCGGCTGTGGCAAAGTGGGTATAGAGCCCCGCGACACGCAACCCCTGGTAGGGCTGTCCCGGCTCATCCCCTGCGCGCAGGCGCTGCAAAAACGTCCCGGCCTGATCGAGTTGCAACCCCAGTCGCGCCATCCCGGTATCTACCTTGACATGTACCTCTGCCGGGTGTTCCAGCGCGCGGGCAGCATCCGCGAAAGCACGCGCCGCATCATGATCGAAGATGGTGCAGATGACACCAAGCCAGACGGCCTCACGCGCCTGCCAGGGTGGCGTGTAGCCCAGCACCAGGATCGGCGCGGTGATATCGGCCTGGCGTAGCGTGCGCGCTTCACCCAGCGTGGCAACTGCCAGCGCGGTTGCGCCATTTGCCAGCGCGGTGCGCGCCACTCGCACCGCACCATGTCCATAGGCGTCGGCCTTGAGCACAACCATCACAGCTACTCCGGCAATCGTGCGCAACCGCCGGATGTTGTGTGCAATCGCATCCAGGTCGATCCGGGCCCAGGTTGGACGATCCGGCGCACCAATGTGAACGGTCTGCCAGCCGGGTTCATGGCGCACCAGCACCCGGTCGGACGGAATATGCGGGGCCAGCAGGTCCGCCGTGATGCGCTCCATCCGCGCCTCGTTGCTTCCCTTGATTAGCAGCAGATCACTCTCCTGCAGGTCGGATGGGAGCACCTGCAAGGTGGCGGCGGCGGTGTGAACGATGTCCGTTCGCAGCGAGGCATGTACCCGGCGGGCCGCCTGAACAATTTTCGTACCCCAGTCACCCCGACAGATCAGATGATCGGCCACGCTCCCGACGTGTACGCCAATCTCCTCGCAGGCGACCGCCGGATCGCGCCCCAGGTCATTGATCTCCCCCAGGATGACGATCCGCCGCTGTGCGGGTAATGCTTCCAGGGTCTGGAGGGCTGCCCGCAGCGAGGGCATGCCGGCGCTAAAGGTGTCATCCAGCAGCGTAGCGCCTTGCCGGGCGGGCAGCGGGTGGAGCCGCCCCGCAACCGGTGTAATCTGCTCCAGTTGACGGGCGGCTTCCTCCAGTGGCATGCCACACGCCAGCGCAACGCTTACCGCCGCCAGCGCCGTGTAGACGGCGGGCATGCCCAGGAGCGGTGTAGTTGCCGCAACAGTCTGTTCCAGCCAGTGCAGGCGCAGGCGCGTCCCCTGCTGCGCCAGACTGACCGCGTCAGCGCGCAGATCGCAGTCCGGGCCGGTACCGAACGTCAGCCGGTTCGCCCGGGTGCGGGTGCCCATTGCGCGCACCAGCGGATCATCGCCGTTGAGGATCGCCCATCCATCGGCGGGCAGGGCGGCGACCAGCGTGGCCTGCTCGCGCGCAACCCCCTCCAGTGACCCGAATGCCCGCAGGTGCGCGTCGGCAACATTTGTCACGACGGCAATCTGCGGCGGAAAGAGCGCGGCCAGTTGCGCAATTTCGCCAAAGCGGTCGCTGCCAAACTCCAGCACCGCATAGCGCTGGTCGTCGCGCAGGCGCGTGAGCGCGATAGGGAGACCCAGCAGCGAGTTGAAACTCTGGCGGCTCTGAAAGGTCAACGCCTGCGCTGCCAGCAGCGTGGCAATGGCGTGCCGGGTCGAGGTTTTGCCGACGCTCCCGGTGACAGCGATCACCTGGGGGGCAACCTGCCGTAACCGCCGCGCGGCCCAGCGCTGCACCAGCGCCTGCGGGTCATCGGCCAGGATAACGGTGGCGGCTTCGGCGCTGCGTGGGGGCCAGGTGCAGATCACCCCCGTGGCTCCGGCGGCCAGGGCAGCGGGAATATAGTCATGTCCATCGGCACGCGGCGTGCGCAATGCCAGAAAGAGTTCTCCCGGCCGCGTTAGCCGCGAGTCGTAGGAGAAATCGGCAAAATGCGTGGCCTGGATGCGACCCTGCACCTGGCCGCCGCCGGCACACAGATCATCGAGCGCAATCATAGCAGATCTACTCTTTCCGCAAGAAGGTTGCTTTCCGACAATATGGGATAGGCCTGTTTGTAGCGGCGATTGTACCATACCCGGCGCGGCTGTCGTACCAGAGTCACGGTTACAGGTCGTAGGTGCGGCTTTATCAACGTTGAGATGTTAATCCGGACATCGCTGAACCGGAGTCCCGGCTTCAGCCGGATCAGGCTTTCCTGGTTGTATGCCGCTGCCCCGGCAGGTATTCACCGGCTAAAGCCGGTCAACTGCTGCGAACGTGCAAGTAATGGTATCATGACCGCAGCGTGAGTGACTGTGTGACGTGGGGAGGAGCCGAATGATCGATCTGAATACGCAAACCCAGGCAATCATTGCAGCGTATGGCGGTACTTTACCTGACCATACCCAGTTACCTGAATCGGACGGTACCTTTGTGAAGAACTTTCAAGAACACCCGCAGAGCATTCTGCTTACCGATTCGATCCGGCCGGTTTTGCAGCGTTTGCATCCCGAAGGGAATTACTGCATCGGGCAGGACAGCGGGATCTATTGGCGGCTCATTGAGCCGTTCGAGCGTGGAGCCGTAGCCCCGGACTGGTTCTATGTACCGGATGTGCCGCCCCTGCTCGAAGGCAAAATGCGACGCTCATACGTGTTGTGGCAGGAGTATGTGGCACCACTGATCGTCATTGAGTTTGTCTCCGGCAACGGAGAGGAAGAGCGTGACCGGACGCCGGTTACGGGCAAATTCTGGGTGTATGAGCAGGGCATTCGTGTACCGTTTTATGCGATTTACGAGGTTAATCCGGGCCGGGTAGAGGTATACCATCTGGTGGGAGGTCAGTATCAGGCGCTGGCCCCGAATGAGCGTGGACATTATCTGATCGAACCGATGGAGGTTGCGTTGGGTATCTGGCAGGGAGTGTACCAGGAAATGGAACTGCCCTGGCTGCGCTGGTGGGACACGCAGGGCAATCTGCTTCCAACCGGCGCAGAGCGAGCCGAGCAGACGCGTCAGGCACTCGAGCAGGAACAGCAGCGCGCACAAACGGCAGAGGAACGCGCCGCGTACCTGGCGGCCCGGCTACGGGCACTGGGCATCGATCCCGACCAACCGGAGTAGTACGCGCGTAACGTCTGGCCTGATTCTAAACCGGCGGCCAGGGAATATTCGGCCCTGGCCCCGGCGCAGGATAAACCCCCGTACTGACCAGGTTGTTGAGTCGCCGCCGCAACGCGCGCATTTCGCCCGGGTTCAGCAACCTGGCGAGCGTCTGCGCAATGCTGTCCTGCTGATCCAGCCGCGTCTTCAAGCGGTTGAGTGCTGCTGCGACATCAGTGGAAAAGGGTTGTCCCACAAAATCCCACAGCACCGTACGCAGCTTATACTCGTGGTGAAAGCTGATTCCATGGTCAATGGCCCAGAGCCGCCCATCCCGCCCCTTGAGGCAGTGCCCACTCTTGCGGTCGGCATTGTTAATCAGGCAGTCAAAGGCGGCCAGTTGCAGGATGGCTTCCTCAAAGCCGCCCTCTTGCTGCATGGTGAAGAGATGTGCTTCCTCGTCGTGGTCGATAAAGAGTTGCAGCGCACCAATGCCGTATGGACCTTCGCGTGGAACGGTTGGCGGAACAAGGTCAAAGTCGAGCGCTTCGCTGATCAGGTAGGCCGCCACTTCACGCTGGTATAACGTGCCGCGCGGAAAATCCCACAGGGGACGCTCACCCCGGCAGGGCTTGTAGACCGCCAGCGCCTGGAGGTCGTCCTGCTCAATGCGCGTGAGCAGCGTGTAGTTGCTGCTGTAGGGCAGCATACCTTCGACTTCCAGGCGACCTTTTGTCAGCAGTTCGAGTATGGTGGCGAGGTCAATCTCATTTGACTGCGACCCGTTGGCATCCATAGGCCTATGTTCTATTTAGGATAAAGTACGAATAACGTTGTATCTCACCTACCCGCGTCATCGGTCATTCCACAACCGGGCCATGACCGTTGCGCTGGGGGCAGAAGTGACCGCTCGGATCAATTGGGCGACCGCAGTTTCCGCAGATTGGGCGACCGGCGGCGACAACATGGGCCGCATGGACACTCAACGCCCGCATTTGCATGCGTGTCGCCGAGAAGCGCGCCGTTGCCGTGTCCTCACTCGTCTCCTCGGTCATTCCCTGGATTACCAGGACAACCATATCACGTTCGTTATCGTAGCCCAGGCCCATCTGCCCGATCCGAAACTCCGGCTCCAGCGGCTCTTCCAGGCTCATGTTGGTGACAAGGATGTCATCGGTCGTTGAGAGGCCCGGATTCTTCTCAGCCAGATCGTCGAGTAACTGGGTAATTGCTTCGGCCAGGGCGCGTACCTGCTCTTTTTCGGCCAGGAGTGAGATCATGCGGTTGCCCCGGCGGGCCTGCACATAAAAGACGCGGTTGCCCGGTTGTCCTACCGCGCCTGCTGTGATTCGTTGTACTGCTTCGAGATCATACGTAAACTCAGCCATTCAACTCACTCTGTCTTTTTCTCAATAGGAACTTCCGCCGTCATCCCATTGTCTGAACCTGGTTGCCCGGTCGCTTCTTCCGACTGTTCCGGCTCCGGTTTGGGGCGTAGATGTTCCAGCGAGCCGGTATCGTTAAATGCCAGCAAGCGTGGCCCCATTCGTTCAAAGGCCAGGGCGGTTAGTGATGCGGGGTTGATGATCAGGCGTTGGAAGAGATCAACATGTATACCAATATAATACGAGATGACAAGTTTGATCAAGTCCGCATGCGAAACGACGGCAACTATTTCCTTCGGATGCTGGGCGCGCAGCCCATCTAGAGTAGCGATGGCGCGCATTTGCACCTCGCCAAGCGTTTCGCCGCCGGGAAAGCGGGTGCCGCTGGGGTAAAACTGCACTCCCGGCCAGAGTTCGTGCTGGGACAGCTCTTTGAGATCGCCACCGTTCCACTCACCATAGCGCACTTCGCCCACACCTTCAACGACGCGGACCATCAGGTTGCGGGGGGTGGCAATCGCCTGGGCCGTTTCAATCGTCCGTTCCAGTGGACTGCTGTAGACGGCGGCAATGGGCAGGTCGCCTAGACGCTCACTGAGGGCTTGCGCCTGCTTCCGCCCCTCTTCATTCAACCGCACGCCTGGTGTCCACCCTGCAAGCCGTCCATGAACCCAGTCATTGGTGCCATGACGGATCAAGAGCAGTAGTGTCACATTTCCTCCCTTGTCATAGATTGTGCTTTCGTCATGATACCACAGAGTCTGCTATCTTCCCATGGATAAATCCAACAGAAACGAACATCTTGATACTACGCGCATGCCTGATTAACACGACTTACGAGGTTCCTCTTTTGGTAGCGGATATCGCCTCCGGCAGGGCGGAAGCCAGTATCCTTTTGGAAAAAAGACTGGAAAGGGACCATCTTTTTCACAAAAATTTGCTCTGAGAGCAAATTTTTGTGAAAAGAATAAAACAAGTACCATGCTGCCGCAGGCGAAATACCACACTGTTGCCATCAAATGCCTGATTTGAATGCCGCACCGCGTAAGTCGTGTGATTGACACGCGTTATGCGGTCCCTGACCCGAAAGGTATTTCAACTTCCGGCAGGGTGGAAGAAACCCATTCCTTTTTCAAAAAAATTCACAACGTGATTTTTTTGAAAAAAGAATAAAAGGAGTACCATGCTGCCGCAGGCGATTCTGCCGTTCATTGGGTGAAACGCCCGGTTTGATGAACCACCGCGTAACGCGTGTGATCGAATGATTGCCGATTGGCCTTCTAACACTCAATCTGTTGCCCGGCAAATTGCAACTGGTAGAGCCGGTAATAGTAGCCGCGCCGGGCCAGCAATTCTTCGTGGCTGCCATCCTCAACAATGCGGCCCTGGTGCAGGACGATAATCCGGTCAACGTGGCGAATGGTACTCAGGCGGTGGGCGATGACAATGCTGGTGCGGCCCTGGAGCAGCCGTTCCAGGGCGGTCTGGATCAGCGCCTCGGTTTCGGTATCCACGCTGCTGGTGGCCTCGTCGAGGATTAACAGCACCTCTGGATTGAAGGCGATAGCGCGCGCAAAGGCCAGCAGTTGCCGCTGCCCCTGGGAGAGGTTGCTGCCCCGCTCGCGTACTTCGTAATCATACTCACCCGGCAGTCGCTCGATAAAAGTGGCGGCGTTGGCAGTCGCGGCGGCCTGGCGGATCTGCTCATCGGTGATGGTTGTGTCGTTCAGGCGGATGTTGCCGGCAATCGTTCCGCTAAAGCAGACCGGGTCTTGCGGAACCGCAGCCACATGGCGGCGCAGCACGGCCTGGGGCAGTTCACGAATATCCACGCCGTCAAGCCGGATGCTGCCTTGCTGAATGTCGTAGAAGCGCGCCAGCAGGCTGATCAACGAGGTCTTCCCCGCGCCGGTTGCGCCGACAATTGCGACGGCCTGACCTGCGGGGATGGTAAACGATAGGCCATGCAGCACCGGCTCATCCGGATTGTAGCCAAATGTAACATGGTCGAATGTAATCTCGCCGCGCACGGGTGTCGGCAACTGTCGGGGTTGTTCAGGGTCGCGCAGCTCCTCCGGGGTATCGAGCACCCAGAAGACCCGCTCGGCCGCCGCCATTGCCGCCTGCAAAATGGTATACTTCTCCGCCAGATCACGGATGGGCTGAAATGCGCGTTCGGTGTACTGCACAAAGGCTACCAGCATTCCCAGCGTGGTCCAGTTTGCCGGCACACCCTGCCCGCCCCAGTAGAGCAGCAGCGCGGTTGCCAGGGCCGCCATAAACCCGATGGTTGGGAAGAAGTAGGCAAAGATGCGCAGCGAGCGCAGGTTGGCCGCCAGATAGTCCTGGCTGAGTTCGGCAAAGTGTGCTTTGCTGGTCGTCTCCCGGTTGAAGAGTTGGGTCACCAGCACCCCGCTGATCTGCTCGTTCAGGTAGGCGTTGATGCGCGCCAGGCGTTGCCGCGTCACCCGGAAGGCCGCCCGCATCAACCGCTGAAAGATGACGGTGATGCCCGCCAGCACCGGCAGTACGGCCAGGCTGATCAAGGCCAGCCGCCAGTTGAGCAGCAGCATGGTGATCACAATGCCCAGGAGCGTCACGCTGTCGGCCAGTCCGGCGACAATTCCCTGCGTCAGGAACTGGTTCAGAGCATCAATATCATTGGTGATCCGGGTAATCAGTCGTCCCACCGGGTTGCGGTCAAAGAAGGCCAGGCTCATCCGCTGGATATGGCGGAAGATCTGGATGCGCAGATCCATCATTACCTGCTGCCCAACAATCTGAATGATGTAGGTATGCGCATACCGCAGGCCAAAGGAGGCCAGCAGCGTACCCAGGTAGAGTGCAAAGATCGGCAGCAGTCCCTCGATCTGCCCGGTGGCAATGGGACCGTCAATCGCCCGCTGTACCAGCAGGGGCGGCACCAGCGTAGTCAGCGCCGCGCCGGTCAGCAGGATCAACGCCAGGGTCAACTGCCGCTGGTAGGGCCGCAGAAACCGCGCCAGCCGCCGCGTCAACTGCCAATCATAGCTGCGTCCGGTTATTTCATCTTCATCAAAACCACGTGGCATGCTCTCTACTCCGTAGTCCGTACTCCGTAGTCTGTAGTCCGTATCCCTATCCCGTACGTTTCACTCATCACTCATCACTCGTCACTACATCATCACCAAGCTCGGCCTCCAGCAGTTCGCGGCGGTACATGGCGGCATAGCGCCCACCCTGCCGGAGCAACGCGTGGTGTGTGCCCCGCTCAACGATGCGCCCACCATGCAGCACAATGATCTGGTCGGCATCTTTGACGGTGGCGATCCGCTGGGCAATAATGATGCTGGTGCGCCCCCGCATCACTGTGCGCAGTCCCGCCAGGATCTGCGCAGCCGTGTGGGTATCAACGCTACTGAGGGCGTCGTCAAGCACCAGGATCGCCGGGTTGCGCAGGATGGCACGGGCAATCGCTACCCGCTGCTTCTGCCCGCCCGATAGCGTAACACCCCGCTCGCCGATCAGCGTATCCAGCCCATCCGGGAACTGCGGTAGATCATTGCTCAGGCGTGAGATTTCGACTGCGCGCCGGATCTGCTCGTCCGAAGCGGGCTCCATACCGTCAGGCTGCTCTGACCGGCCAAAGGTGACATTGTCGCGCAACGAGATGCTAAAGAGGAATGTTTCCTGCGGCACATAGCCGATGCTCTGGCGCAAGCGGTCGAGTGGCAGCGTCCGCACATCTCGACCGTCGATCATAATCGTTCCCTCGCCAGGGTCACGCACCCGGCCCAGCAGACTGATCAGTGAGGTTTTGCCGCCGCCGGTCGCCCCGACAATTGCCAGTGAGCTTCCACGCGGTACCCGGAACGAGATATGCCGCAAGACCCAGTCTTCCGGCGGCTGCCCGTTCCCACTAGCTTGATCAATCGGCAGGCGTGTGGCCTCCGTTGCCGGTTCCGGGGCGGCAAAGCGCACGCCAACATCCTGAAACTCTACCTCGCCCGCGATTTCTAGATCAAAGGAAGCATCCGTGGGTGAGGTAATCGTCGGCCGGCGCTGAAGCACGGCATTCAAGCGCTCCGTCGAAGCGACTGCCTGCTGATAGAGATTGACCATCCAGCCCAGCGCAATCATCGGCCAGGTCAGCAGACCCAGGTAAGCGTTGAACTGGACCAGTTCGCCCAGCGTGATCTGCCCTTGCGCCACCAGACGTCCGCCGAAGAGCAGCACCAGCGCGGCCACACTCCCCAGAATAAGCGTGACCCCCGGCCACAACACCCCGCTTAACCGGGCATAGCGCAGATTCAACTGGCGGTAGTGGTCATTGGCCGCCGTGAAGACGCGCAGTTCGGCCTCCTCCTGCGCATAGGCTTTGATGGTCCGAATGCCGCTGAAGTTCTCCTGCGTGCGAGTTGAGAGGTTGCCGAACTGATCCTGCACCGCAGAGAAGGCCCGCCGCATGCGCCGGCCCAGCAACACAAAGACAATTGTCACCAGCGGTAGCAACAGCAGAACCACCAGGGTCAGGGGAACATTGATCAGCAGCATCAGCACCGTGGCGGCGGGCAGCGTCAGCAGCGCGGTAAAACTGCTGCTCAGGCCGGGGCCAAGAAACTGCCGTACCGCGCTCAGGTCGTTGGTCATCCGGGCCATCAGGTCGCCGGTATGCATCCGGCTGTAGAACTCCTGGTCAAGCAGCATCAGGCGGTCAAACAGGGCCGCCCGTAGATCGAAGTCAATCCGGTGGGAGACACCACCGATCAGCATTCGCTGGCCGAATTTGAAGAGTCCATCGACACAGGCGACCAGCAGGATCAACCCGCCGTAACCCAGCAATATCTGATTAGTAAGCTGCCCCGCCTGGATCGCATCCACTGCCAGGCGCAAAATATAAGGCCCCAGCGCGCTGACGGCGGCACCGGCGGCTGCACAGAGTGATCCGGCCAGCAGCAGGTAACGATAGCGCGCCGCGTAGGGCCAGAGGTGACGCAGGCTATGCATAGCAGATATTCTCCCCTCTCTAGCGTAGTTACTGCGAGTAATGCGCGTTGCAAACGAACGTACGTACCAGTATAGCATCTGAACGGCCGGTGCGGCACGGTTGATTTAGTTGACAATAAGCAAGAAAAGGAGGGTGTGTCGTTTGCGCAAAAAGTTCGCAGGAAGCAAAAATAAAAAATGCTAAAATTCCTTTTAAGCAAAAAAGTGCCATATGACCTGTTCATGTCCCGGTTTGCTTTCGCCGGTGCCCCCTGGTGATATGCCATTGCAATGCGGAAAAACGCGCCATGTCGAGTGGGTGAAAATTGCGTTGATGCGGATTACAAATTGGTCTCATTTTGCTCAAAAGTAACTATTGACAAATCGTATTGATTCCTATATAATTACATCAAGCCGATGGGGATTGCAAGACATACATCACAGCCGACACTACTCACCAGAGGGGAGGCGGGTAGCAAGGTAAATGAAGACAACGATGTATCGCATTCCCAGGTGACACGAAGTTTTACGGGATCTCTGTTTGGATCAGGATAGTTTGTACATGGGAGGTTTAACCATGCGTGACGAAGACGATTTGGTACCACCAAAGTGGCGTTCACTGTTCAACAACCAGGACTGGTTGATCCACGACATCGTGGTTAAGTCCATCTACGGCTTTTTGGTCATCGCCATCCTCGCCCACATCTTGGTGTTCGTCTGGCGGCCGTGGCTCGGTCTCGATACCGTCACGGCAATGCCGTAAGAAGGAGGATAGGACATTATGACTTCACGAAGCGCAGTTCGAACGAATGCAATCATCTTCAGCATCTTAGGCCTGGTGGTTGCACTGCTCATCCATTTCCTGGTTCTTAGCTCGCCACGTTACAACTGGATCGATCCGGTGATGCAGCAGACCGAAGCGGCACCCGAGGCTCTCTTCCAAGGTGCGATGATGGTCTTGGCGACCCTGGGCCTGATGTAAGCCTGGTCATCCGGTGAGTGAGAACACCGTACAACCGCCAGCAGGCCCTGCTGGCGGTTGTATTTTTTTACATCACGCAATCCTCAGTTTTGCAAATAGGACAAGAGGATTGACCCGGGCGAAGGAAAGTTGTATAATAGGCAACAAGGACACCGGGAGAGACGTATCATTTCCGGCAGTAAACTACGATATTGTGGCTCGTAGTGGGTTGTATTTGTTGTCCTTTATGTCATAGGGTGGGTGGGGTACGTATTCGCCTTAATCGCGACGTTAGAGGCCGGACGGCAGCAGATCACCTGTTGTAGCCTGTGTGTCGGTCCCGACTTCTGACCTGGAATTGAGGAGACTTGCTTATGCAAGCACAACAAGGGCCGAATGACCGCCAGCTTGCCGTCATTATCTCAATTATTGTCGGCGCAGCGGTGGCGGTTGTTACAACGGCAACGTTCTACTGGATCTATGAGCTTGCGAGTGGTCCCGAGCGCCGTCAGGCAGCTATCGCCGCGCAGCAGCGGTTTGACTACAGCGAGCAAATCCAGCAAATCGTCAACGCGGAGCCGAATGTGGTTCCGGAGGGTGATCCGCGCGAGCCCTGGATGGGGGCCGATGCCTGGCAGGCTGGTATTCAGGCCGGTCAGGAGTATATCGACCAGTTTCAGCAGCCGCAGAATGTGCAGGTGTTGACTGGTTTGACTACGGCGCAGATCTGGGCCTACATGCAGAATTTGTCGGCCGGAATTGGGGTAGGGTGCCAGTATTGTCACGATCTGCAAAACTTTGCATCCTACAATATTCCGCAGAAGACGGCGGGCCTCTTGATGCTCCAGTTGACCCGGGATATCAACGCAGAATATATTGTGAATCTGCCCAACTATCAGGGCAATTATGTGCGTTGTGCCACATGTCACTACGGCGAGCCAGTGAACATGCCGACCTGGGGGCCGGAGTTTGAGCAACTGAATCAGCCGATTGATGTGAATGTTACGGTCATCGACGGTACAACGGGTGAGCCCATCACCGAGATGTCGCGTAAACCGCCGGAATTGCAGGGTTTGGTATCGCTCGAGAAAGCGATCCTCTGGAAGACCTTCAACTATGAGGTCTGGCGACCATACAACCCGGCTGATCCTACCAGTGGTCGTGGTACCCTGGCGCTGGCCTATAACTACGACGGTATTTCCGGGCCATCGCAGGATCAGACAAATATCAATCAAGGCGCAATGAACTACATGGGCTGGTCGATTGGCGAGGGCTGTACTTACTGTCACAACTCGCGCAACTTCTATGCCTATGAAGATGGCGCCCCCGGCAATCTGCCGACTGATCTGTACGGGCAGAAGAAGCTGAAGACCGTACGGATGCTGCTGATGTCCACCTGGATGGCGGACAACTGGTCTCAGTATGCGGCCTTCTCCAAGGGACCGGCGAATGGTAGTGTCGAACCGCTCCTGGAGAGCCAACAATATCTCAAGCCGATCAACGATCAGTACTGGGCAATGACGGGTTGCTATACCTGCCACCGTGGTAACGCAATTCCGCTCGGTTCGCTGAACGAGGCCAGTATTCCGGAAGGTGAGCAGGGAGTAATTCTCTTCCCAGAGTCCCTGCGTGGTACGCAGCAAGCAGAGCCACAACAGTAGCACATCATTATTCGCCAGGAAGGTCGGTTGCACATGGTTCACAAGAATGGTACTATTCTGTGCAGGCTCTGTCAGGAAGCCATGAAACCATGTGTAACCACTTTTCATATATGTAAGGAGGGTCGCTGATGGACCTCCGTCGTGAAGGGCCGGTTGTCGCGCCATCGGCGTCGCAAGGCTCATCATCTATGTTCAACATTGGGATACTCCTGCGCCGTACCATCACGCTGATGAAGCCCGTCACCTGGTTCGCTGCATCGTGGGCCTTCCTGTGTGGTGCTGTTGCCAGTGGCGCGGTGGCCTGGTCCTTCGACTCGGTCGGCCGCCTCCTGCTTGGTATCGTTATGGCTGGTCCCATCCTGTGCGGCCTCTCCCAGATCGTTAATGATTATTGCGATCGCGAAGTTGATGCGATTAACGAGCCGCATCGCCTGATCCCGTCCGGTCTGGTCAGTATGCGCCATATCTGGGTTACCACACTGCTGTTGACCTGGCTTGGCAGTATGATTGCGCTCTGGCTGGGGCCGGAAGTTGCGCTCTTTGTGGGCATCGGGTTCCTCTTTGCCGTCTCCTACAGCATGAAGCCGTTCCGGGGCAAGCGCAATGGCTGGATCGGTAATGCGCTGGTTTCTTTCTCCTACGAAGGATTGGCATGGATTGCCGGGCATGCGGCCCTGGCCGCGTTAAGCTGGCAGAGTGCGCTGCTGGCGCTGTTCTACTCGCTCGGCGCGCATGGTATTATGACCGTCAATGACTTCAAGAGTATTGAGGGTGATACGCGGATGGGTATCCGCAGCATTCCGGTGCAGTATGGTAAGCAGAAAGCTGCCTGGATGGTTGTGTTTACCATGGCACTGGCCCAGATTGCAGTTATTATTGCCCTGTTTCTGTGGGGCAATCCAGTTGCCGCCGGTGTGGTGCTGACGCTGCTGCTGGTGCAGAGTGTGCCCTTTGTGCGCTTCATTCGTGATCCGGAGAATAATGCGGTCTTCTTTAACGCAACGGCGATTATGCTGTTTGTGTGGGGAATGCTGGTCGCAGCGATTGGTCTGGCTGGATAAAGGAGGGTAGCATGGCTCAACGTGTGCTGGTTGTAGGTGCTTCGGTCGGGGGCGCGACAGCGGCAACGACGCTCCGCGCGGCGGGAGTCGAAACCATTATGCTGGAACGCGAACTGGTCAAGGCGAAACCCTGTGGGGGCGCTGTGCCGCCGGCCGCCTTTCACGAGTTTGATATTCCGCAGCACCTGATCGACCGCAAGATCCATAACTGCCTGATCGTCTCGCCCAGTGATCAGCAAACCTCTGTTCCCGTTGCCGGTAGTGTTCCGACTGAGGATGACTATGTGGCAATGGTACGGCGTGAGATTTTTGACCACTTTTTGCGGGATCGGGCACAGGAGCAGGGCGCAACGTTGATCCATGGTACGCTGACCGGCCTGCAGGTTGAGCCGTCCGGGGTGGTGGCAACCTACCACGATCCGGCAGGCCAGACGCATACGCTGGAGGCGGATGTGGTGATCGGGGCCGATGGAGCCTATTCGCCAACGGCGAAGTTCCTGGGCCTGGCACCTACTCCGCGCGCGGTCGCTATCCAGGAGCGCATCGCGCTGCCGGAAGATAAGCTGGCACGCTGGGAGGATACCGCCGATCTCTACCTGGGGCATGAGGTCAGTCCGGATCTCTATGCCTGGGCCTTTCCCAAGCATGACCATATCACGGTCGGGGTGGGCGCGGGGCATGGTCACACAAAGGTCGTCAAGCAATGCCTGGCAAATCTCAAGGTTCGCCTGGGGAACGCGATTGACGGTGGGCAAGTGATCCTGCGCGAAGCGCATGCCCTCCCGATGAACCCGCGCAAGCATATGGCCTTTGAGCGGGCAATGCTGATTGGTGATGCGGCCGGGTTGGTGGTGCATACCTCGGGCGAGGGCATCTACTGGGCAATGAAGAGCGGTGAGATGGCCGCGCAGGTGCTGGCCGAGTGTCTGGATGTTCCCAGTGCGCAAAATCTACAAATCTATGAGCAGCGCTGGTGGAAGCAGTATGGCAGCATGTACACCTTCCTGCGCTGGCTTCAGTCCTGGGGCTACGGGAATGAACGCCAGATGGAAGTCTTTACCGAGATGTGTCGCAACAAGGATGTACAGCGCCTGACCTTCGACAGCTATATGCACAAGCAGATGGTTCCGGCTCCCTGGATGGCTCAGCTTGGTATGACCCGCGACATCCTGGTGAGCCAGGTGCGGAACTACCTGCGGCGGCGACCATCGGCCCGGCGGGATATGGTTCCGGTTTCGTAGAGGGTTTACGGATTAACGGTTAGGGATTACGGGTTAACGGTTAAGAGTTAGCCCATTCCTGGTAGCTGTTAGACAAACGAACCGGCTGGGAGATAGTCTCCCAGCCGGTTTTTTTACGCCCCACGTTTCACGCCTCATACCAATGTGCCGTCAACCCGGCAATCAATGGGAACGGGCGCAACGGGCGCAACGGCGGCCCGTTCGCGTGTATCATCTCTGAGTCCTCGGTGTGCTCTGTGGCGATGACAACAAATCGGTATTACGTCTCACGCCTCCTTCCCTGCCGAAAGCGCATGATAAAAACCAGCAGAATCAGCAGGAGCAGTAGTTCCCCAACCAGACCATATGTCGTCGCAATGCCAACCCCATCGATCATCGGCTGGCTGACGATTGGCGACAGGAACTGCCCTAGAAAGACCGCTGTGGTAAAGCCGCTCAGCGCGCGCCCGCGCAGGGCGGCCGGCGTCTGGTTTGCCAGCCAGACATTCAGGTTCGGCATAAGCAACCCGATGCCAAAGCCGCCGATGGGCAGCCCAAGCATAATCAGGGGCCAGCCTTCCGCCAGGCTGACCAGTTGGTAGCCGATGCCGGTCAGGGCGAAGGCCAGAATAATCACCGTGATCCAGTGAAACCGCGCATCAAACCAGCCGAACAGCGCCGCTGCCAACGCAAAAAAGAGCGCCATCTCGCCGACGATCAGCCCGCTCTGGGTTGCCGTTGCGCTGGTCAGCGTCTGCAGGTAAAAGGGCAACTGCACCGGAACAAGGTAAAAGATGATATGCATCATAACGACGGTGGGATAGATCACGGCCATCAGGCGGAGCGGGGCGCGTTCCGGGGGGGCTGTATGCCGGGCCGGTTGTTCCTGGGCCTGACGCTGGGCTTCGGCGATACAGTCGCCCGGATCGTACAACGGTTCCGGGATCGGATCTTCCGGGAGATCGCGTTGCGGCTCGTAGAGCCGGGTGATGATAAAGGGCAAAACCAGGAAGGAGAAGAGATAGATCAGGAATGGTGCCCGCCAACTGACGTCCGCCAGCAGGCCCCCGAGCGAGAGAAAGAGGGTTCCCCCAAACCCCATAAACGCTGCCTGTAGTCCCAGGAACTGCGCGCGCCGGTTGCCGACATAGTAGTCGGCAATCAGTGTGGTGACGCTGGTCATCACGCCGGCGACAGCCAGTCCCAGGAAGGCCCGCCCGATCAGGAGCGTTGCCGGCGAGTCGGCAAACAGGCCCGATCCACCCCGCCAGCGCGTAGACGACCGCCGCCACGACCAGCAGCCGTTTGCGTCCGAGGGTATCCACAATATACCCGGTGATGGGCGCGCCGATCACAATAAACAGCGCCGGCAGCGTCAGGACCAGCCGCACCCAGAAGGCCACGTTGTCCACATCCGCAAAGACCGCCTGCATAGTCGGCAGCACCGGGGCAATTGTTGCGCCGGCCATCACCGTGAGCATGCTCGTCGCCAGCAGCGTGCCCCTGAGCACGAGACCATCGGCGGTATGTGCGGGGCGCAACGTGGCGACATGGTTGGTATTCTCGATCATGGTTCTCCTTGTAAAGCGCAAGACATAGCAGGCGACGAGTTTATTAGAGTAGAACGTGTACTGAATTCTACCAGACTATATCACACGCGTCACCTGTCTTACATTCCGGCTCACACGAACTGGAGGGCCGGCTCTCTGACCGGCTGAGATAGACCCTGGGCCTGACGCCGCTCACCCTGCTGCCGGATCAGCTCGGCAATCATGCCCGTCCAGCCGGCCTGGTGGCCGGCTCCGATGCCCGCCCCGTTGTCGCCATGGAAATGGATGTTACACTGCTGTTGCGTGCCGAAACAAAAGCGCGTATCATGTCGCCGACTTGCCTTGTTCTGTAAGTAGCTCGCGTCCTGTACCTCAAGGAGTAGGTCATGCCTGATCTAAAGACCCTCTATCTTAACCATCTCAAACGTAGCCTGATTGACATCAGCAACCATGATCTTCCCGAAACGATTATCGATCCAGGTTCATTTGAAGAAGGCACAAAGTCGGAGTGGTTTAACCATTTCTGGTTTGGGAACACGCTGACGATGTGCGGTTTGAAGAAGCTGGACAGTGTGCAGTTCTGTGTTGAAGACTGTCTGGCGCAAAATGTACCGGGCGACCTGATCGAGTGTGGCGTGTGGCGTGGGGGCGTGTCAATCCTGCTGCGGGCGGTGCTGGCCGCGCATGGCGTCACCGACCGCGTCGTCTGGGTGGCCGACTCGTTCGAGGGTTTGCCCACGCCGCCGCCCGGTTCGCAGGATGACGTTATGCATCAACTGCCCGCATTGATCGACGCCAATCACTACGCGGTCAATCTGCCTACGGTCAAGGCGAATTTTCAGCGGTATGGCTTACTGGACGAGCAGGTGCGGTTTCTGCCGGGCTGGTTTGCAGATACCCTGCCGGACGCGCCGATTGAGCAGATCGCGGTGCTGCGTGTCGATGGCGACTACTATGAATCCACGCTGGATATTCTGACGAACCTCTACCCCCGCCTTGCGCCCGGTGGCTATATTATCCTGGATGATTGGGGGTTGCCTGTTTGTGGCGAAAAGCAGGCGGTCCTGGAGTATCGCGCCGCCCATGGCATCACCGATGAGATTATTGAGGTGGACTGGCAATCGGCCTACTGGCGTAAGGGTTCGGGAGCGGGTGGTTAAGTTGGGTCGGGGATGTGTGGGTGTGTAAGATTTTGAATGTAGGGTATGTATGATGGATACAAGTAGTAACAGCGGAAACGATAACCAGCAAACCGAAGTAGTCGAGTTACGCCGGCGGATTGCCGAGTTAGACAGTGTGGAACAACGTCTGCACCAGACCGAGCAGTTTTTGCGTGTGGTCTACGATGAAGTTCCCTATGTTGTCTTTGTCTACGATGTGCTGGAGAATGGCCGGTTCCGCGCCGTGCGTATGAATCAGACGGGAGCGCAACTTACCGGCCTGCCCGTGGATCACTGGACGGGCAAGTTTCCTGAGCAGATCCACTCACCGGCAGATGCGGCGGCGATCACCCAGTGTCTGACATCCGCTGTTGAGGCGGGGGGACCAGTTGAATTCGAAGAGGAATTATCGTTTCCCTCCGGTACCGTCTGGTCGCAGTCAATATACAGTCCGATCCGCGACGATGCCGGGCGGATCTACCGGGTTGTCGGAACGGCACTCGATGTTACTAAGCGTAAGCAGCGCGAACTTGAAGAATTGCAGAAGCGCGAAGCGATTATCGAACAGCAGTCTACCACGCTGAACGAACTCTCGACGCCGCTGCTGACCATCAGTGAACAGGTTGTGGTGATGCCGCTCATCGGTGCCATGGACTCGCGCCGTGCCCGGCAACTCATGGAAACGCTGTTGAGCGGGGTTGCCGATGCCGGGGCCGTCATTGCAATCCTCGACATTACCGGTGTGCTGATGGTGGATACGCAGGTTGCGAATACATTAATCAGGGCGGCCCAGGCCGTTAAATTGCTTGGAGCGGAAGTAGTTCTGACCGGAATTCGCCCCGAAATTGCCCAGACGCTGGTGGGGTTAGGGGTCGATCTGAGCGAAGTTGTCACTCGCAGTACGTTACAGGCAGGGATTACCTACGCGCTGCGCCGATAGTTTCCCGACTCCCCGCACATCCAACATTCCGTCCTCAGGTCGAGATGACCACCTGAGAGGAAGCAATGCCACCCGGCAGGGTGATGCAATAGTATTACCCTGCCACCCACTCGGCACGACGCCTGATCGCCCGGAGCCAGACCACCCGGATTAACGCGCTGCCGGGATAGATGATCCTCCAGTAGGCGGAGAACTGCCTGCGGGCGCGGAGATCGGGGATAGATACACGCGTTGATCTGTCATCCCAACATGCTGTACTGGGAATTGGCCCGTCTCACGCATGCAAGCATTGCCATCTTTCGCCAGAACTGCATCCGTGAACTGGTTCGGCACAAGCTCGTCACCGGGCCTATCTCTGCGCTGGATGGGAGTGGTCTGGATATGCGTCATCGCTTGGTCAGGCTTGTGTATGTCAGTGGTGTTCAGGTCTGGTGGGTATCGTGGCGCGTCTTGAGCGGAAGTACGCCGGAAAAAGACAAAGAAGCCTGTGTGACGTGCGCGTTGGTGGACGATGAAGTACTGGAGCCCAGACTTCAAACTGACATCTTCACTTACCCAGGTTAAAGCTTGGACTTCAGCTTAGGGTAGGTGTACGCTAAACGGTGGTCGAGCCAAGAACTGGAAAAAATGAGCGGATTGAGGCACACTGTCGGTGCTTGACGCCGAAAGGAGGTGTGCCATCGATCCGCTGACCACATTTTGCCCGAACATGGACTGTCCCGCAAGGGGACAGGTGGGCGAAGGGAACATTACCATCCATAGCCGAAAGCGGCAACGGTAGTGGTGCATGGTGTGCCAGAAAGCCTTCAGTGCGCGGGTGGGCACGCTGTAGTATCGTCGCCGCACCGACGAAGCGACCATCACGCGGATTGTGACCCTGGTGGGGCACGGGTGTCCGATCCCCGCCGTCGAAGCGGCGTATGGGTTCCAATCCCAAACCGTACGGGAATGGGTCGCGGCCGCCGGGACGCAGCGTGAAGCCGTCCATCACGCCGAGGTCGTGCAGGAACGCGACCTCGGCCAGGTGCAAGCCGATGAGATCCACGTCAAGACGCAAGCCGGGGTGGTGTGGATGGCCATGGCGATGATGGTCAGCACGCGGCGCTGGTTGGGTGGGGCCGTGAGCCCACAGCGTAACCGCGACCTGATTACTCGCCTGGTCGCGCTCGTGGCCGCCTGTGCGCAGTGGGGGCCACTGGTGTTCGTGACCGATGGCTTGACCACCTCCATTGATGTGGTGCGGAAGGCATTTCGCACCCGCCAAGCCACCAGGCGGGGGCGCCCCCGCCTGGTAGCCTGGCCGGATCTGGTCATCGCGCAGGTGGTCAAGCAGTATGCCGGGCGCGCCGTGACGGGGACGGTGCATCGGCTGGTGCATGGCAGTACCCGTCTGTTCCTGATGCTGCTCTGGAGTACCCCCGGCTGTCAGGTACGCACCACCGCCTCCATTGAGCGGCTGAATGGTACCTTCCGCAGTCGGTTGGCCGTCTTGGGCCGGCGCACGCGTCGCTCGGCTCGCCGGGTGGCCACGGTCGTCGGCGGGATGTATGTGGTGGGGACGATCTCCAACTTCTGTACGGCGCATACCAGCCTCACGACCGATGATGTTCGCCGGCAGACCCCGGCGATGGCGGCCGGGATCACCGACCATGTCTGGACCGTCAGCGAGGTGCTGCACTATCGGGTGCCACCCCCACGCTGGGAGCCGCCCCGTCAGCGGGGGCGTCGATCGAAGGCGCTTCAAGCGCTCATTGACCGCTGGTGTCCTGACCACCATTAAGCATAGACCTACCC
>DAOTUI010000207.1:0-22132 GCA_034437035.1 Chloroflexaceae bacterium | reverse complement strand
CCGTAATGTGTAAAACATTTCTGCAATTTTTATCGCCATGTGGGGCGAGATGCTTCCCAAGTAACCGTTTTTGACCGGCTAATGGGGAATTTTTACGAACTCCTTCCGAAAATAAGCGAACGGTGAGCTTGTATGCCCTTGATCGACAGCAGTGACGGCGTGCAGTGCAACCATCGTGCGATCAGTTCGTCTTAATTATGTGGATAAACAAAACAATTTCTTACACTATCACCACATTACATTATCGCCATATCAGATTGCTCACTACGATTGTGTCACTTACACGATATCCGGAGAGCAGATTATAGCGTATGTTGGGAGATGTTTGTTTCGGGAATCTGGCCCTGTGGGTTAGCCTGCTCACACCAACATGACTGCTTCCAGCGAGGGGAAGGGATGCATACCTTCTCCTCTTCTTTTTGAGCTTTTTACGCCGAGGGTGATCAACCTACCGGATATGTAGCGCAACGCAGACGGCAGAACTGGATCAGACAGAGATTACAAGAAGATGACAAGCAGTCGGTTCACCCTCAAATAATGCCGACCTATGCGTTTTAGTATGTGATAGCGGTTCGCACATCGGCGTTTTCAGACAACAACAGCGAACCGGCGTACCATTGAGGCATAGTGGCAACCTGTACGTATCTGCGAATACCGATAATGCTAATGGAAATCTGTATCTGGCCCCGCAGTGTTCACTATTGGACCATCCGGGGTTCTGTTCAACAAAATAGTATGGTGTACTGTTTTTTTACCTGGGTGAAGAGATACGTGGGTCGGCACAACCGTCAGGTTAGCCGACCCACTGACTTTTTAGCCCTATCGTCTGTAGTTTGTAGTTGTCCAACGCGTAGCGGTATGCACGAGCCGGGTGTCAGACCCTACATATGTCACTTGAGCAAGGAGAGTTAAGAGCATGGCAAAGTACATCTTCGTGACCGGTGGCGTCGTCTCTTCAGTTGGCAAAGGTATCAGCGTCGCCTCCATTGGGCGCTTGCTGAAGAGCCGTGGCCTGCGCGTCTCCATTCAAAAGCTCGATCCCTACCTGAATGTAGATCCGGGAACCATGTCGCCCTACCAGCACGGTGAAGTGTTTGTCACTGATGATGGTGCGGAAACTGACCTCGACCTGGGTCACTATGAGCGCTTCACCGAGGAACATTTAACGCGCCTCAGCAATGTCACCACTGGTCAGATCTACTCCGCCGTGATCCAGAAAGAGCGCCGTGGGGATTATCTTGGCGGGACTATTCAGGTCATTCCGCATATTACGAATGAGATCAAAGCACGTATTGCCGCAGTTGCCCGCCAGTCCAATGCCGATGTGGTTATTGTTGAGATCGGTGGTACCGTGGGCGATATTGAGAGCCTGCCGTTTCTGGAGGCGATCCGCCAGATGCGCAAAGATGTGGGGCGGGATAACGTTCTGTACATTCATGTGACGTTGCTGCCCCATATTGGCGCAACCGATGAGCTGAAAACCAAGCCGACGCAGCACTCGGTGATGGCTCTGCGCGGCGTGGGGATCAATGCCGATGTCATTCTGTGTCGCGCCGACTATACGGTTAGCGAAGATATCCGTGACAAGGTTGCCTTCTTCTCGGATGTTGATGCGCGGGCCGTTATTCCGGTGGAGACGGTCGAGTCGATCTACGAGGTGCCGCTGGTGTTGGAAGAGGCCGGACTGGGAGATTACCTGGTTGACCGGCTGCGGTTGGAAGCCCACCGGCCCGATCTGGAAGAGTGGAAACGGCTGGTTGATCTGGTCAAACAGCCCAAGCGTGTGCTGCCGATTGCGCTGGTGGGTAAGTATGTTGAACTGCACGACGCCTATATCAGTGTTGTCGAGGCGCTGCGGCATGCTGGATTGCATCAGGAACTGGATATTGATGTGCGCTGGGTCTCAGCCGAACAGATCGAGCGCGAAGGCCCGGAGCGGTTGCTGTCCGATGTGTACGGCATCGTAGTGCCGGGTGGCTTTGGCGACCGGGGCATCCAGGGGAAGATTATGGCTGCCGATTATGCGCGGGCGCAGCATATTCCCTACCTGGGACTCTGTCTTGGCATGCAGTGTGCAACAATTGGCTTTGCGCGCTGGTTGATGCAGAGCCACGAACCGAACAGTACCGAGTTTGATCCCCACACGCAATACCCGGTGATTGACCTGATGCCCGATCAGCGCGACATTACGGAGAAGGGCGGCACCATGCGGCTGGGAGTATACCCTTGCGCACTGGTACCCGGCACGCGCGCGGCGGCCGCTTACGGCACTGACGTTGTGATGGAACGCCACCGCCACCGCTTTGAGTTCAACAACAAGTACCGCAAAGCTCTGGAAGAAGCCGGCTTGATCATCAGTGGGCAGTCTCCCGATGGGCGACTGGTAGAGATTGTGGAGCTACGGGATCATCCCTGGTTTGTTGCCAGTCAGTTTCATCCGGAGTTCCTGTCACGGCCGAATAGCCCGCATCCACTGTTCCGCGATTTTGTGGTTGCAGCAACCAACACCCTGCGCGAGGGTGATCAGCGAACCTTGCCGTTGAACAATGATCATGAGCGCCACGGTATTCATGCCTGGGTAGCCATGGAGGTTTCGTAAGAGTAGAGCGCAACGCGGCCGCCGGAATGTTCCGGCGGCCGCGTTTGTGTGTTCTGTGATGAAGTTACGCAGTCATTAACCCGAAAAGGAACTTCGCCTCCGGCAGGGCGGAATATTCTCTTCTTTTTCACAAAAATGTTACACTTTGTGCAACATTTTTGTGAAAAAGATAAACAAGTACCATGCTGCCGCAGGCGAGACTGGCTTCTATCTGGTGAAACATCCGGTTTGAACACCCACTGCGTAAGTCCTGTTATTACATTGTTTGTATTGGTTGATCCGACGTTACTCCAGATAATCGCGTAGATGCTGCCCCACGTCCGGCTGCCGCAGGCGGCGCAGCGCCTCGGCCTCGATCTGGCGGGCCCGCTCACGCGTCATGCCCAGAACCTTACCAACTTCCTCCAGCGTGCGGCGCTGTCCATCGGCCAGGCCATAGCGCAGGTCGATAATCCGCCGCTCGCGCTCACTCAGATGATTCAGCGCCTGCGCCAGATCGGTACGCAGCAGTTGCTGCGAAGCAAAATCGGTGGGCGTCGGCAGATCGTCGTCTTGCAGGAAATCACCAAGCGTATGTTCACCTTCATCACCGACGGGTGTTTCCAGTGAAACCGGTCGCCGGGCCGCCTCAAGCACGCGCTGCACACGCTCGATAGGTTGCCCCAGCGCAAACGCTATCTCCTCGGCCGTCGGCTGACGTTCAAGCGTCTGGGATAGCCGCTCGGCAGCCCGCTTGACCTGCCCAACCGACTCACTCATATGCACCGGCAGGCGGATTGTCCGGCCCTGCTCGGCAATCGCACGAGTGACGGCCTGGCGAATCCACCAGGTCGCATAGGTCGAGAAGCGATTCCCTTTGCGATAATCAAACTTCTCAACGGCCCGCATCAGACCGATATTGCCCTCCTGGATCAGGTCAAGCAGCGATAAGCCCCGCCCGATATACTTCTTGGCAATACTTACCACCAGACGCAGATTGGCCTGGATCAGATGTCGCCGGGCGTCGGTCCCGCTGATGATATCAGCTTCAAGCGCACGCCGGAGTTGTGGATTGGTGTCGTCAGTGGAGGCGAGGCGTTCGCGTGCGGCATCGCCACGCTCCATCCGTTCTGCAAGTTCGACCTCCTCGCTGGCGGTCAGGAGCGAAACCCGTCCAATCTCTTGCAAATAATGCTGGACCGCATCAAGTGCCGGTTCAGCCTGCAACTGCGTCTCCTCGACGGTGTCGGACGTAATCTCCTCGGCCGGACCAAGGTTTTCCGGCTCTTCCCCCAGCATACGCGACTCTTGTAATTCCCAGGTTGCTTTCGTGCGCTTGAGCATCTGCCCCTGCTCCTATCTCTCAGAGACGCAGCGCGGCCCCCCCCGTGCTGGGAGGAGCCGCGCCCCCGAGGCTTATCATTCACTTGCACTTAACGGATCGTGGTCAAGCGCCCATCGCTATACCTTTAGTGAGGGTGCGACATAACGCAAGACCCAAGTTATGAATCCTGCATCATAGAGTATAAACGGCAGGTATGGGTTTGTCAAGTAGTACTTTTGCATCAATGACATCTTGTAGCAAGCGCGCCACCAGTCCTGCCGGCAACCAGGACTTTTGTCCCATTGCCCCGATCAACCGCAAACGGCATGTGAAATGCTTCGCAACCAACGGTATACTGGTGGTATACTAGGGTACCTCCAGCGGGTTCGCCGTGATACTATATCTGGCCGATTGTGCCATGTTCCCCTCATTTGTAGTATGACGACGAATATATTGCCGTGTGTTATACACGGTTCAGGAGTGTTGCTTTTTATTGGGAAAGGAGCGTTACAAACACATGCAAGGTCTACCTCGGATGCTGACATTCATCGTACCAATGGTCATGGTCGCACTGGTCCTGTCCGCCTGTGGTGTCTCACCGGCTCAGTCGCCCCCTGATCCCACTGCCACGCAGGTGCCGGCACCACCGCCCGTGATGACCCAGGGGCTTGGCCCCAGTCCCACCCCGCCGGCCCAATCCGCGCCCCAGGCCACGCCCGAATCTACCGCTGCACCGGCGGCACCCGGCGCAACTGAACCTACCCCTGCGCCTGAGACGACGAGTGAGGCAATGGATCCGGCCGGTTCGCTGCACAATCTCTGAGGTCAATACCGTTCAAGTCTGTTCGTGCAAAGCTGCAGAGGTCGCCGGGAAAGCGTTCTGCGATGCGGCGTTGCAACTGCACATGAACCAGTGATGCCACTACTTGCGGACTACCGCCCCGAATTATCTGCCCGAAAGCAGATAATTCGGGGCGGCACGGCTTTTATACCAATGTGCCGGCAAACCAGCAATCAGCCGGAACGGGGGCAACGGGCGCAGCGGCAGCACGTTCCCGTCTAGTATCTCTGCGTCCTCGGTGTTCTCTGTGGCTATGACAACAAATCAGTACTACTCCGGCAGAAACTCATTCTCGCTCTTGATTGAGCCGGCGAAGGCAGCAATCAGGCGGGCCGCATGGTCAACATCGGTCAGGTCGATCATTTCATTGGGCGAGTGCATGTAGCGGTTGGGGATGCTGATAACGCCGGTTGCTACGCCACCCCGGGCCAGATGAATCGCATCGGCGTCGGTGCCGGTGTAGCGCGGGGTAATTTGCAGACTGTAGGGAATACTTTCGCGCTCGGCAATTGCCACCAGGCGCTCATGGACCAGTGGGCTATTGGCCGCGCCCCGCGACAGCACCGGGCCACCACCCAGTCGCACATCGCCAAACTGCCGCTTGTCGGTCTCCGGATGATCCGTGGCAAAGGTGACATCCACGACAATTGATATATGCGGATCAAACCGGAAAGCCGCCGTCGTTGCGCCGGTTAAACTGGTCTCCTCCTGGGTGGTTGCAACGGCGGCAACGCTTGCGGTCGGGCGATCCTGGGAGAGCCGCCGCAGCGCTTCGAGTACCGTAAACGCGCCGATACGATTATCCAGGCTCCGGCTGACGATACGCCCGTGGGGCAGTTCATACAGCGGTGCGTCGATCACACCCACGCTGCCTACGCGCACACGCTCCAGCGCTTCATCCCGGCTCTTGACTCCGATATCAATCCAGAGATTCTCAATTTTGCTGACCTGGTCCCGCTCCTCACTCTTCATCATGTGGATCGGTTTCTTGCCCACAACCCCGACGACCTCGCCCTGATGACCCAGCAGGCGCACGCGCTGGCCCACCAGCACCTGAGCATCCCAGCCGCCAACCGGCGCAAAGAAGAGGTAACCGTCGTCGTCAATGTAACTAATCATCAAACCAATCTCATCGATATGCCCTGCCAGCAGCACGCGCGCTCCACTGCCCTCCAGGAGCGCATAGCTGTTGCCGCGCACATCGGCATAGACCTGATCGGCAAAGGTGCGCGCCTCATCGCGCCAGACCCGTGCGGCCGCCGCCTCATCTCCCGAGGGACCGGGCGTATTCAGCAGGGTTTTCAGGAAAGAAAGATTTAAATCAGCCATGAATGACAACTCCTCCAGTGGAAAAGAAAGAATTCGAGGGATTATAGCACACTTCACTTTGTCGCTACCACACTTCTATGGTATCCTGAGCACAACACCAGCCATGATGAGGAGGAACAACATATGCGGCGCCTTGGCGTGCTTTATAATCCCCTATCCGAGACTTCGCGCACAATCTCGGAAGAGTTGACCACCTGGCTGCAAAGCCGCGAGGTTGATGTCTGGCGCGGCTTTTCGCAAGAGGCGCGGGATAATCCATCCGTGTTTAAGGGCATGGAACTCTTGATTACCATGGGTGGCGATGGTACCGTGCTGCGGGCGGCCCGGCCGGCGATTCTCTACGATATTCCGATCTTTCCGGTGGCACTGGGCCATCTGAGCTTTATGGCCGAGATTGGGCCAGAGGATATGTATCACTGCATGGAAACGCTGCTGGAGCATGGTGGCTGGTATGATCAGCGGACGTTGATCGATATTGTGCTGCAGCGGCGCGGGCAACCGCTGGAACGCTCGACCGTGCTGAATGAGGTGGTGGTATCGCGGGGCGACGTGAGCCGCATTGTCACCGTTGATGTCCAGATTGATGATATTCCGCTGACCACTTACCGTGCCGACGGGGTGCTGGTCTCAACCGCAACCGGCTCTACGGCGTATGCGTTATCGGCGGGCGGCCCGATTGTCGATCCCCGGTCGCGGACGATGATCCTGGTGCCGGTCGCGGCGCACCTGACGGCTGTGCCCTCGATGGTGCTGCACGAAGATACCCGCATTATTTTGCGGCTGCGCAGCCGCCACCATGCGATCCTGGCCGTCGATGGGCATGATAATATCCCGCTTGAGCAGGACGACGAGGTGATTATCCAGCGGAGCACGCAGATCTGCAAATTTGCGCGGGTGCAACCACCGGGACAGTTCTATGCGCGCCTGATGCGCCGACTGCGGCGGGAGTGAAGTGGGAAGAATTTCCCAGGGAGCAGGACGAACGATGCAATTCTTTTGCTGCGATCATCGTTCGCCTGCTATCCAAACGGAGGATGCAGAGGTTCCGGCTTACTCCGTCACGGTTAGCTCCAGCTCCATGCCCTGCTCGCGGTGGTTGGCGACCGGGCAGTAGACGGTATAGCTGCCGGGTTGCAGATCGACCTGCATTGTCTCGGTTGCGCCGGGCTGCATGTTTTGCTCAAATTCCTCCTCGATCCCCTGACCCTCGATCTCGAAGTTATGGGCAACAGTGCCGTTATTGGTCACCATAAAGGTGATTGTTCCGGCAGGCAGCGAAGTAGGCATGTCGATGGTATACTCGGTCAGGCTGACTTCGACCTGATCGCCTGGCTGGGCCGCGGCGGTGGGCGATGCCTCCGGGGCAACCTCAGCCGGTGCCGGGGTGACACCGGCGGCATCGGGGGTCGCCTCATCACCATACAGCCCACCCACGGTGCCGGTGTCGGCGCGGGGTTGCTGTTGTGAACAGGCTATCAGGACCGTTCCGCAGAACATGCACAGCGTTAACCAACCCAAGGAGCGTAGCATACGACGCATGGTAGCGTTCCTCTCTTTCAGTAAAAAACGTGGCACCTGCTCACTGAGCAGGTGCCATAGTCAGTTGCATATTGCGTGCCGCGATACGTTGTTCTGAGCGGCTACAATCCCGGCATCCCCAGCATTGTTGAGCCGCCCTGCCCCTCCGGGAAGAATGATCGCTCGGCCACAACCGGCTGCGTTGCGCGGACCACAATACTCAGCACATCCTGGTCCGGGAAGAGTTCGTGGACGGCGGCGGTGTAGCGCGCGTTTGCCGGCATAACCACCGTCTCGCGCTCGCGGTTGCCGTCGGGGAAGATAAACTCCAGCGTGGCAACGGCCTGGTTGCGGTTCGGGTTGCTGAGCAGGATGAACTGGCGTGCAGCGGTTGTGCGCCCCTCAACGAAGCGCCAGGTGAAGGCCGGCTGCATCGCTCCGGCGCTGACCGTTCCGGCCATCGCCGGGCCGGTATCCGCATCTTCTACGCTGAAGTAGAGCGCCCGCTCAACGGCAATCGGACGATCAGCCTCAACCATGGTTGCCACCCCCAGGTCGGGTACGATCTCGTTGACATCCACCACCAGTCGGGTGGTCGGCGGAATGGCATAGCGCCGCGTCAGGGTGAGCGTGGTGCCGTCGGGGGTCATAAATGTAACGGTGACATTGGTCGTCTGCTGGTTTGGATTGAGCAGTAGCAGTCGCATGCGGAATGGGGCGACCGTGGTACCCTCGGCAAAGTACCAGCGCTGCGCCAGTTCGCTGATGCCGCGCCCGGTATGGAAGCCGCTGTTCTCGGCACCAAAGCGCATGGTGCGCTCGACGACGATGGGCTGATTGGCAATAATCTGCGTGCCAAAGCCGACCTCGGGCAGTTCGTTATTGACCGTGACCACAATGCGCTGCCCCGGCTCAATCTGCACCTCCTGCCGGGCCGTCGTTCCATCACCCTTCATATAGGTAATCTCGGCGCTGGTGAGCGAGTCCTGCGGATTGAACAGCACCAGGTAGGTCTGGAAGGGCTCATCGGTAGAGCCCTCGGCAAAATACCAGACCCGCGAAGGATTGGTGATCCCCAGGCTGTTGTCAATATCATCCGGGAGCGCCATACTGCGCTCGGCAATAATCTCGCCGCTCGACTCAACCATCACCGGGAGCGTCGTAGTATCGCTGATGATATCGTTCAGGTTGAGATCGGCACGGCCCTCTGGCGGAACGGGCACAATTCGCAGGATTGGATTATCCTGGCTGCCGGGAAACATCCGTACAGTGGCCTCGACTTCACTGGTGCCCTGGTTGAAGAAGACCAATCGCTCCTGGTAGGTCTCCACATTGCCCTCGGCAAAGTAGAGGCGCGTGCGGATGATCGACTTATCAACCTGCTCGCGGAGTTCAGGGAGCAGTTCCAGCAGCGGCTCACCCGGATCGGGCGCTTCCGGCGCAGCCACGCTATGACCGACGATATTCCCGCGAATCACAGTATCATCGGCCTCTACAACGCGATGCTCACCCAGGGGCGGGATAGCGTAAGCTTGCCCCAGCCAGGCCAGCAGGTTGACCAGAGTGGCCTGGGTCTGCTCTCCTGGTGCTGCATCCAGGCTGCCGATCAGTGCAATATGGATCGCATTGTCGCCACCTGACAGCCGCGAGACGGCGGAGGTTGGTCCACCGAGTCGCCCCTCGTAGAGCCGGCCATCCGGGTCAATCAGGTAGTGGTAGGCCATCCCATCCCACCCCAGCATCTGGATCTGGTAGGTGCCCAGCGCCCGCAGGTAGGGCAGCGTATCCTCAACGGTAGGTGTCACTCCGATCTGATGCAGGATAATTCCGCGCGGTGGTACCCGATTGAAGCGGGTCTGAGGCAGCGCCGGATCCCAGGTCTCGGTCAGGACGCGAGTCGGTGTGGGCGTGTTCTCCCAGACGGTGAGTTGCACATCCTGCGCGGTAAACCAGGTCGAACGGGGGATCAGCCGGGGACGCACAGTCAGCGTGTCGGGACCGAAGACAACCGGCACCTCGCGCAACCCGACCGGCGATTCCGGGCCGGCCTGGAATGCATTGAGATAAGCAATCGTCACCTCGCGCAACACCGCCGAGGCACGCGGCACTTCGCTGGAGAAGTTCGCGCGAAGCTGCAGATAGCGCGTATCCGGCGGCAGCGCCAGCACATCGGGGGTGGCAAAGGCACCATCATCGGCCTGTGAGCGGGCATCCCCGGCGGTCAGCGCCTGCCAGGGGCCCCACTCAGCCTCAGGTGCATCACCCTCGGGCGCATCAGTGGAGCGGGAGCGCGCGCGCAGGTCGAGGGTGATATCGGTGCCCGCAGCAAGATCGGCCCGCCAGACCGCACCTACCGCATTGGTGACAAAGGGTGTCTCAAACGGAGCCGAGATAAAGCTGCCCTCGGACTGCGGGTCATCCAGGCGCAACTCACCTCCGGCATTATTGGTGATCAGCAGACCGGACACCTCGCCACTCTGCCAGTCCACCACCGAAGTGTGGATCCATTTCCCCAGTTCAAGCTCCGGCCGGCGGCTCTGAGTCAGCGGACGGGCCGTCAGCGGAGTGGGCAGCAGCAGTGCTGCAAAAATGACAAGAAGCAGCCAGAGGCTGCCTACCATAACGAGCGAAGGTTTTGAAGATTTCATGCCGCATCCTGCAATGTTGGCGTTATGCGCGCAGTTGTAGGCTGCACCCATAACGCCAGATTCGAACTATTCCCGATGGAGGCATGCTCAAACGTCACTACCTACTCCGGCTTCAATGCCTCTTCAGTGTAGGTATTGGCCGAGTCGTAGAGCATCCACCCATCAACTACACCTGTATCTTCGGCGGCGTCAATCTGGGCCCGCACTTCGGCGGGACCATACTCAACGACGCGCGCCCCTTGCCAGGGGTCCGTATGGTCCTGGAGCCAGGGCCGCAGCAAGGCTCGCCGGCCTTCGACAAACTTCTGGCCGGACGTGACACTCCCGTAGATCACCTCGTACGGGTGAGCGGTCGGATTATCAAAGCCCAGGTAGCCCGCCCACCAGAGTGACGGGTAGGGCATCGGGCAGATATAGTCGGCGTGGGGTGCCATAACTTCAATATTTTGCGAAACCGGAATGGCGGCCTTGACCAGCGCACGCCCAAACACATCAACCGAGAAGAACGCCCCGGCCCCGTTAATCGCCCGCTGCGACTCGGACATAAAGTTGGCAATATTCTCAAACATCGCCTCAGGGTTATTTACCGGGTCGGTCGGCTGCGAGAAGGCAAACGTCTCCGAGAACTCAGACAGTCTGGCATCGGGATAGCGAATATAGTCAAAGTTAACCTCGTCGAAGCCCAATTCAATCGCCTCCAGCGACAGTTGGATATTGTAATCCCAGACATTCCGGTTCCAGGGATCGAGCCAGGCATAGCGAATACCCGGGCCGGGATAGTCGGCGTAGACCTCACCCGTCTGGGCATCCTGAATGGCCCACTCGGGGCGGGCATCGGCCAGGGCATTATCGTGGGAGAAGATCTGCACGCGGGCAATGGTGTAAATATTGCGCTTCTTCGCCTCGGATAAGATCGTCGGCATATCGATATAATCTACCGAGATCTCCAGTTCCTTGACCAGCGGCACCTGTGAGTCGTAGTAGACCAGGCCCAGGTCATCGCGCATATCGGACTTGAGGTCAATCACGATAGCGTTCAGTTCCGTCTGATCGATCAAATCGAGATAGGACTCCATCAGTGAGGGCGAGGAGGCGACCGCTGCCGTGACATAGACCGCTTTGACAAAGAGCGGCTCAAGTTCGATCTCGGGAGCAATATTGCCCGGCTTAATCTCCATCACGGCTTTGCTGTAACCCGGCGCAAGCACCTGCACATACCCCGTTTCGGGCAGACCTTCCAGCGTAAATGCACCGTCGGTGCTATTGTCAATACGGGTGAAGGCCACATCGCGGCCCGGTAGTGTCTCCGTCGCAATAACCGTGGCAAAGCTAATCGGCTCGCCGGTCTCCCCATCAACCAGGTTGCCGGTCAGAACATCGGGGCGCAGCACCGCATCCAGTTCAGTGACCTGCGCCAGTTCCTGCGTCACCGCGGCATAGCCCTCGGCGTCAAATACCACCTCGGCGGCATCGGCGGGGATGTCGCTCAGTTCGTAAACCCCATCATCATTGGTGGTTGCGGTGGCATCACCCACCGTCACCGTCACACCTGCCACCGGGTCTTCGCTGAACTGGTCGGTAACGGTGCCGCTGAGAACGCTGGGGCGCAGGTCAGTGTTGAAGGCGGTCACGCGACTCAAGGTCTCCTCGACGGGGCTGTAGTCGGGCGCATTCACGGTCATAGTAAACTCTTCGGGCACGCTCGCCAGGGTGTACTGCCCGTCTGCATCGGTCGTGGTGCTCAAAGTCTCGGTGCTGTCGAGCGGAATGCTCACGCGCACACCTTCCAGCGGTTCTCCGGTGTAGGCATCGGTAACGCGACCGTTCAAGGTATTGGGGCGTAGTTCCGTGTTCAGCGTAATTGTCAGCGCCTCGGACCCGGCCACCTCCGGGTGGGTCTCAAGCGGAATGCTGGAGGGCTCATAGCCGGGGGCCGCCACCTCCAGCGTATCGTCGGTGCGCCATTTGGACGTTGTGTACATACCACCCGGATCGGTCGCCAGTTGCGTGCGACCAATCTGTAACTCGGCGGCGACCGGCTCGCCGGTATAGGCATCAGTCACCGTGCCGGTGAGGGCAACTGATGAGTCACTGCAGGCAGTCAGGGCCGCAGTACACAGCAGGAGTGTAACCATCAGGGCGAACGGGGACAGCGTGAAGAAGCGGGAAAAAGGTTTACGGTTCATCGTCGCGGGTCTTGCCTTTCGTGGGCAGTAGCCTCCATGAGGCTACCGCACTCTGATACGCGCCTATCAACTATGGGTTGGGCAACGCCGTCATCCACTGAAGTGGGCGTATGATACGGGTAATACGGAGGGTTGTCAAGCATTTGCCGGGCGAACAGCGATCTGTAACTCACGGACAGGAACGCGAATTTTTCCCATCAGCAAGCCATGAAACGATATAACAGCGGCAGAGAACTTCCCGCCGGTAACACGCTTCCGAGAAACTCTGCGGGTAAACCCATGCTTTATCAGCACTTTATCATCTGCCAGGTTGAACTGCGGCAGCATGCTGATTGCGTGAAGTGATCCGGAACCGGGCTAACCTGACGAATCTGCACAACTATTCCGGCAACTGCCTGCCCCTACTGCGGATGAGCATACCCGCTGCACGACAGTTGTGCAAGATGAGAAGATGACGAAGGGATGAAGGAGAACCAAGAACCGGGCACCGAGAACTGAGAACTGATCGAAATATGGTATAGTTTACCATCCACAGGAAAGCGGGAAGGAGATTTTATGGCCCGGCGCAAACAAACACGCGGTACCTGTAGCTACTGCGGCAGAGTGCCGGCCCGTAGTGGCATGCTGCGGCACCTGGAGACGTGCCCACAACGCGAGGCTGCGATTGCCGCTGCCAACCAGGGTGTGGGCGCAACCGAAAAGCTCTACCATCTGCGCGTCCAGGATAAATGGTCCGGCGACTTCTGGCTGGATCTGGAGATGCGCGGATCGGCCACGCTGCAACAACTGGATGCGTACCTGCGCGCTATCTGGCTGGAGTGCTGCGGACATCTCAGCGAGTTTTCGCTCGGCGACTGACCGCGCCAGGAGATCCCCATGGAGCGCCGCGCGGATCAGGTGTTCCGACCCAATGTTGAATGTACTCACGTCTATGACTTTGGCACATCATCCCACACGCTGGTCAAAGCGGTCAACATGCGCGAGGGCAAAGCGTTGACGCCACACCCGATTGTGCTGATGACGCGGAACCTGCCGCCGGAAGCCGCCTGTATCGAGTGTGGTCAACCGGCGGGGTGGCTCTGTATCCAGTGCCTGTATGAGGATGACGTGGTGGGGGCGTTGTGTGATACGCATGTGGATGAACATCCCCACGATGACTATGGCGGGCCGTTGCCCCTGCTGAACTCACCGCGAACAGGGATGTGCGGCTACACGGGGCCGGACGAGCCGCCGTATTGAGGGGGAATATAACCTCCGCGGAATCCTTTGCACACAACCTGGGCAGGCAGTGCAATACTGTCTAAGGAAACCCTATCAGGAGGAAGTAATGTATGTCAACGCAACTGCATGAGGTTATTACCGCGGCCCGGGCGCTCTCGCCCCGCGATAAACTGGCGCTGCTGGAGATTCTTTCACGCGACTTGCAACAGACCTATGCTTTTACCGGGGAGCAGGCAGCCTTCTGGTCATCACGCTCGCTTGACGCGATTGCAGAAGCGCAGGCTGTTCCGGTGCCAACCGACATTCGTACGCTGGCGGTCGATTTCTGGCCGGAGGATGCGTCAGCCGATGATGTTAACCAGTTTGTTGCGGCACAGCGCCATGCCGACCGGGTGAGGAATGCCTGACCACAGCTACAGCCCTCCGGCATCAGCTTCTTCTTGTTACCCATAATCCGGGCGATTTCCAGCATATCACCGGCATCGAGGTTCGTACCATCATCACATCTTAGCGGCTCTGCAATATCCCAACTGGAAGACCCAGACCTGTGAGCGGTTCCGCGCGGCCCCTGCCCCCACCGCACTACATTCCCTGGTATAATAAAATCAGCATACAACCGGCTCAGTTGCATAGGAGCATCCATGAACATCGCGCCACACACCCGTTACTACCTGGGCTTTAACCTCGTTTCCGGGATTGGCCCCACGCGCCTGGCCCGCCTGATTGAACGTTGCGGCTCGGTTGAAGCCGCCTGGCATGCCGGCCCCGGCGAGTTGATGGCGGCCGGGCTGGACGGCAAGGTCGGCGCGGCACTGCTGGAGGCGCGGCGCACGCTGGATCTGGATGCCGAGCTGGAGCGGGTTGTGCAGGCCGGGGCGCACCTCCTCACCATCGCCGACCCGGAGTATCCCCCGCTTCTGGCGCAGATTCCCGCTCCGCCGCCGCTGCTCTACGTGCGCGGCACGCTGGCCGGTGCCGATGAGTGGGCGGTGGCTGTGGTGGGGACGCGGGTGCCGACCAGCTACGGGCGCGAGGCCACCCGGCGCATTGTGGCAGATCTGACGGTCAACAGCGTGACTATCGTCAGCGGATTGGCTCTCGGCATTGATACCGTTGCTCACACCGCCGCCCTGGAGAACGGCGGGCGAACGCTGGCAGTTCTTGGCTGCGGCGTGGATGTACGCTACCCGGAACGCAACCAGCGCCTGGCAGCGCAGATTATCGAGCAGGGTGCGATGATCTCTGAATATCCAATTGGTACGCAGCCGGCAGCCACCAACTTCCCGCCGCGCAACCGCATCATCAGCGGGCTGACGCTGGGGACGCTGGTGGTGGAGGCCGGCGAGAAGAGCGGCGCGCTGATCACGGTTGACTTTGCGCTGGAGCAGGGCCGCGATGTGTTTGCCGTGCCGGGGTCGATCTTTAGCGCCCGCAGCGGCGGAACCAATCGTCTCATCCGCAATGGAGCCGGGTTAGTTACCGCCGGGCAGGATATCCTGGAGAGCCTCAACCTGACCGCGGCCCCGGTCCAGCAGGAGATTGCTGCCGCCATCCCGGAAGATCCGATGGAGGCAGCCCTCCTGGCGCAACTCTCGGTCGAGCCGCAGCACGCCGACCACTTGAGCCGTGCCAGCGGTATGCCCGCATCCATGGTTGCGTCTACGCTGGCAATGCTGGAACTCAAGGGCTACATTCGGCAGGTTGCGCCAATGGAGTATGTCCTGGCGCGCGAGACGCAGGCGGTATACTGCGCCGAGGGTTAGTTGAAAAAGGCCTCGGGCCGGTTGGTAAAGGCATCCTCAATCATGCGCACAGTGCGGGGCAGCAGCGGTGGTAGTTTGTCGGGCTGGAAGAAGCCCACCTTGACATTCTCCCGGCTCTGGTCCTGCATTACTCCACGTACAATTTCGCAGGACATAAAGATGGCGAAGATCTGGGCCTGATCGCCATTGGGATAGGTCCACTCAAAGGCATGCCCGCCGTAGGTGCCGATCAGTCTTTGCGGCGCAACAACCAGCCCGGTTTCCTCCTCGACCTCGCGCACTAACCCCTGCGAAGGCGTTTCATCGGGCTCGATCGTTCCCCCCGGCACATCCCAGAGCATCACATCGGCGCGGCGACAGAGCAGCACACTCCCCTGCTCATCACGAATGAAGCCACAGGCCCGCAGTTGCAGGATGCGTTGATGGCCCACATAGGAGCGCAGCCAGCGGTTGTATTTTACGTCCATAAGTCTACCCCCTGTCAAGCAAACGTGGCGGGTTTGCTTGGGCTCACTGAATACAATCTAACCTTATGACGCCTGATCTACCTTTTGGCCGGTTCGCCACAGGGTTGATTGGGGTGAAAGACGCAGGCTATTATACCGCAATTGACACCGTTGCGGTGTAGCCACCCGGTGCTGCTCAGGCTTCGTCAGTCCCGGCGGGCAGGTTACAGGCCAGCCGAAAGCCCAGAAACTCGTTGCGCACCGTCGGCAGCAGCCGGAAGCGGCAGGCACAACGGGCAAATCCCTGCGGATTGGCGTAGCAGCCCCCTCGGAGAATCCGCCGTCCCGGTGCCTCCGGGTCTTCGCGGCCGTCGGCAGGGGCGTAGGGGTAGAGCCGATCCTGGGTGGCGGTCCACTCCCACGCATTGCCCGCCATATCCAGCAGGCCATATGGACTGGCTCCCGTGGGATAGTGATCGACCGGCGTAGTCTTGAGGCCGGACTCGCGGGTGTTGGCATGCGCCGCGTCGAATGTATTGCCCCAGGGGAAGAGGCGACCATCGGTCCCACGCGCGGCATATTCCCACTCGGCCTCGCGTGGCAGCCGGAACGCTGTTTTCGGCCGGCGGAGTTGCCTTGGCTGCCCGGAGGTATCCACAAGGCGCATTTCAATTGCGGTGAGTTGCTGGTTCAGCCAGGCGCAAAAGTTACGGGCATCATTCCAGCTTACATCCACAACCGGGTGATCGTGCAGTTCGGCGGGGGGCTGCGCCTGGTGCCAGTTCAGGGGTGGTTGCGCGCCGTTCGCCTGCACATAGGCGGCATAGAGCGCCGTGGTAACCGGTACGCGGGCCAGCGCAAAGGCCGGCACCGTTACCTGATGTTGGGGCGACTCTTCGCGGTAGCTCTCACGGGTGCCTCCATAGAGTTGGGCCAGCGTGCTCAGTTCCTGCTCCGGCGTGCCCATCAAAAACGCCGTTTCCGGAATCGTGACAAACTCCGGGAGAAGTTCGGTGATATTCATAGACCGTATTCCATCTGTTCCAATCCGCGATCCGCAGTCCCCAGTGTACCACCGATCAGAAATGCGGGAACATTTAGACCACGGACGATAGACGGTGGATTACGGTAAGCCGGGGAGCGCGAGTTCGGCTTCATGCAGCGTAATGCGCTCTAACTCCACCTGGGCCTGTGCTGCCCAATCCCCCGGCCCACTATGGATGATCACATCCTCGAATGAGGCGATGGCTTCCTCATCCCGGCCCAGATTCTCCTCGGCCAGGCCCTGGTAGAAGCGCGCCGCCGGATAGCGCCCCCCCTGCGCCAGCACGGCCTGCTCAAAGGCATTGCGCGCCTCCTGCATATCGTTCTGCGCCAGGTAGGTATGGCCTAGCCAGAAATAGGCTTCCGCAAAGTTGGACTGCCGGGCCACCACGCGCTGCAGGTCGCGCATGGCATCTTCGTAGTCCTCAAGCTGAATATAAAGCAGGGCTCGTCGGTAGCGCACTTCGGGAATGCGGTCATTGGCCTCAACTGCGTCGTTGTAGGTTTCAAGGGCTTCGTTCAGGTTGCCCGCGGCTTTGAGCATGTTGCCCCGGAACAGGAGCGCCTCGGCATACGCGGGGCGGATCTCGAGCGCCTCAGTAATACTCTCATCGGCGGCCTCCCGCTCGTTGAGCGCAAGCTGCACATGCGCCAGGCCCAACCAGGCTTCCGGGAAGTCAGGTTGCAGCGCGAGGGCTTCCTGATAGGCCGACCGGGAACGCTCCATGAACTGCCGGTAAGTCTCCGCGCCCCGGACCGGATCAAGATCGGGCCGGCGCAGAAATGCCTCGGCCACCCAGAAATGCACCTGCGGATCGCTTGCGCCCGTCGGCAGATCCAGCGCTTCCTCAAAATAGCCCAGCGCCTGCTGCCAGTCCCCGCGTGCGGCGACCACCTGGCCCATCCCCAGCCGCGCATCGACCAGGGTGTTGTCGAGGTCGAGGGCCTGCCGGTAGTAGCTCTCAGCCTGTTCATACCCGGCGGCCCGCGCCCCCGGATCGGCATACGACATCTGCCGCGCAATATCGCCCAGCGCTATCAGGGCATCGATCCGTAGTTCGCGCAGGATGGGATCATCGGGATTGGTCAACGCCAGCACCCGCTGCTCCGCTTCGGCGGCATAATCCAGGCTGTCCAGTTGCAGATATGCCTGCCCCAGTCCATGGTGCGCCCAGGGATTATCCGGCTGAATATCGACAGCGCGGTTGAAGGCATCGGCAGCGATACGCGGATTATCCTGATCGAGTAGCGTATTGCCGACCGCAATCAGATTGGACACATCGGTCATGCCGACATCAAGCGCATCCTGGTAGGCTTGATTCGCTGCATCGGGCTGTTCCAGTTCGTAGAGCAGTTCGCCTTTGAACAGAAGCGCCTCGGGGTAATCCGGACGGCGGGCAAGCGTGGCATCAACATTCTGCAGCGCATCCTCCAGCGTATCTTCCGACTCGCCCGACTCGGCCAAATTACGCTGGGTGCGGGCCAGGCCAAACCGGGCCTCCGGGTTGTTGGCATCGATGCCCAGCACCTGCCGGTACATCGATTGCGCCTCGGCAATTTCCCCCTGCCGCATCAGAGTTTCGGCTATGCGCAGATGGATCACCGGATCATCGGGACGCTGGTCCCGCAGCACCTCCAACTGGTTCAGCACCGCCGGCAGATCGCCCTCCTCCTCGGCGATATTGACCAGTTGCATCCGCGCCGGGAAAAATAGCGCATTATTCGCAAGCGCCTGCTCCATAAACTGGCGCGCGGCGGCCCGCTCCTCGCCGTTGTTGAGCCGCAGCATCCCTTTGCCATAGTATCCTTCGGGGCGCGTCGGGGCCAGTTCGATCACCCGGTCATAGAGCGCCTCAACCTGACCACGGTCATACTCTTCTTCGAGACGCAGCGCGCGGGCATAGGCAATCAGAATGGGCAGACTGCCGGGCCGTTCGGCGCGCAGGTCGGCGAGTATTCGCTGGGCCGCTTCTAGCGGCGTCCCATCATTTGAGAGCATGTCTTGCAGTCGGCTGACAACACTCTGTGGCCCGGTGCGGGTACGCCCGACCTCAGTCAAGACCAGCGCCTGGTAGTAACGCCGCCGATCAATATTGCGCTCAACACGCTCAGTCTGACCATTTGCCACCAGTCCGCTACCGGGGGCGGCAGTCGATGTCGCGGCAACCCGGCTGCGCCAGATCTGGCGTAACTCCTCGCCAACCTCAACGGCGTTGCGCAGGTGCTCCTGGACCGCGGCCAGTTCGTTGGGGGGCGGTGGCGGAACAATCTCAAGCTCCCAGGTCAACCGGCCATGCGCATGCACCGTCCGGGAGAGTTCCAGCAACCCCCGCTGCTCACTCAACGCCGCCTGGAAATATTTAGTCATCAACTGCCGTTGATCGGTGGGAACCCTTTCGACATCTTGCCGGACCTGGCGGGCTGCCGCATCAAGCGCGTTCTCAGCGGCATCCAGACGACCCGCCTGCCGATACGCCTGGGACAACTCCAGCAACACGGCGCTGTTCCCCCCCAGCAGATTGCGCGCCGGTTCGAGAGCGGCAACTGCTTCAGCGGGCGCTTCCTGCCGCTGGGCCAGGATACCCAGGTTGAACCGCAGTTCCCCCAGATCGCGCTCCACCTGGCGCATACGCCGGCTGGCGGTCAGCAGGGCATTCTCGGCCGCAAGCTCATTCCCGGCATCAAGCAAAATTGCCCCCAGGTTGTTATAGAGCAGGGCCGTTTCATCCTCAGCCACCCCACCGGGCCGGTCCAGCAGCGCCACGTAGGTGCCGGCAGCCCGCTCATACGCGCCACGCGCCCACAATGCATTGCCGCGCAGCACCAGCGGCAGGGCCGGGTGTACCTGCGGGTAATCCGCCAGTAGATTGCCCAGTTTGACATAGGCAGTGTCAGCCCGGCCCTGGTTGTAATCGGCCAGCGTCATCAGCAGCCGTGGTAAGATCACCTGACCATTGATCGCCGTCTGTTCGTCCGTGAGCATGTAGGAGTGGGGCATGCTAAAGCGGCCCATATAGCCGATCCAGGCGTTCGGGCCATAGGTGCCCTGGGGGGCATAGGTCAATCGGGGAAACAGCGTGGTATCATTCAGCAGCCCACCGGAGGAGACCCGCCCCCAGACCAGCACATCCGCCTGCCGATCCTGCACCAGCGCGAGGGCGTCGGCGGTATCAGTCGGCGCTGACCCGGCCGACCGCACAACAACATTTGCATAGTTGTTGTTGTCGGCATACGCCCGCAGTTCCTCGACCAGCGCATCGGCGACATTCTGCCCGGTGCGGGGATCACTCTCTTCCTGAAAGGGCGCAACCAGGATCACAAAATCGTCCGCCGCGCGCGCATCCCCTAGACTGCTAACCAGGAGCAACAGGATAATGAGCAGGGGCACCCCGATAAGCACGAGGCGTGGCAACCGGCCCCAGAACGACCCACGCCCGCCTGCCGCCGGCTCATCCGCCGCATCATCAACCAGGTGGGGCACTTCCACACCATTCTCATTCACGAGGCGCTGCTCAATAATGGTATTCTCTTGATCATCATCGTCGGACCGGCGGTCACGCTTATGCGGCGAATGCTCCCCACCACGCGGAAACTTTGTCAGCAGATTGGAGAGGTTATCACGAAAACCCATTGTTCTGTTCCTCTATTCATGGACCTCTACCTGGGACAGCAAACCATCAACAACTCCGACCAACTCGGTGGCAGAAAAAGGCTGGAGGATCGACATCGTTGCGCCATGGGCAATACTCCGTTCCTGATCCTCCTGCCGCGCAACCAGGGTCAGCAGCGGCAGTTGCGGAGCCAGCGTGCGCAGTTTCAGACAGAAATCCCAGACATTCCGGCCCAGTCGGGCATCGGCAATGACCAGATCGGGCATACCTGCCTCACGCGATAGCAAGGCGCGTGCCTCGGGCACCCCTGGAACGAGCAACATCTGATAGCAGTGGTCATGTAGCAAATCGTACAACTCCTGGCAGAGCAGATCGTCGGCGCTGAGTAGCAGCAGCACCGGCCGAGAAACCCGCCGGCGTTCGGTGGGGAACGGCCCGGTATCAACCTTGCGGCGGTCTAGTTCGTAGCAACTCCCCGTCCGGGTTTTGGCAAACTGCTTCATCTCAGTTGCAACCCGGCTGACTTCTTCATAATCCACAAAAGTACGCTGCACATTGGTGACAACCCCGATTGAAATGGACGTAATAGGAAAGCGGCGCGCGATGCCATCCCGATCAGATCCTTCCAGATAGCCGCGTTCCAGGTCGTCCGACTCGTAGAGGTAACGTACCCGCTCGTCAAAACGCTCGATAACAGTGGTACAGAGCGCCTCCAGGACGCACGGCGTGGTAATCACCGCGAAGTCATCCCCCCCGATATGCCCGATAAAATCACTGCCCTTCTGATGCATCATCACGCTCTCGATCAGGACATCGGCGACCAGTTTAATCATCCGGTCGCCGCGCGCAAACCCATACACATCATTAAAGGACTTGAAATTATCCAGGTCAAGATAGAGCAGAGCGAAGGGTTCGCCGCTCTTAATGCGGTACTTCAACTCCTCGGTGAGCAACACATTCCCGGCGAGGCCCGTTAGCGGGTTATGGACGGGGCGTTGTGCTGCCCGGCGCAGATGGCCTTTGACACGGGCCACCAGTTCATCGGTATTGAACGGTTTGGTGATATAGTCATCCGCGCCGCTCTCAAAACCAGTGACCACTTCCCCGGAAGCAGATTTCGCCGTTACAATAATAATCGGCAGGTGCGAGGTACGAGTATCATTGCGCAGTTGACGAATAGCTTCATACCCATCCATATGCGGCATCATCAGATCAATCAGCAACAGATCAGGCATGATCTCCTGGGCCATACGCACAAGTTGATAGCCGTTGGTAGCAACATACAGCTCGTAACCCTGGCTTTCGAGGGTAATCGAGATGAGATAACGGATTGTCGGGTCATCGTCAGCAATCAGAATACGTTTTGGTATCACGGGAATATGTTTCTAGGACTGTTGTCCATTGCTATCATTGGTGTTCCAGAGCAAGCGCTTACTTTGCGTACCAGAACAACAGCTTCTTCCTGGACTGTGCAGTTTTACCATCGCCGTGCCACCTCTCAAGTGTAGACTTTTTCGCCAGATCGCATTGGAATGCGGTCGGTTCGCGTGGCAGAGACCGCCGCTCGATCAAAGCCCTGCCCGCATCGGGACGAGTTGCGGACGCGCAGAAGCGCGTCCCTAC